>NZ_CDRRUH010000008.1:0-75091 GCF_977045365.1 Fusicatenibacter sp. | reverse complement strand
CTTTACCTTACTACTTAACATAGTTCCTATCTGCAACATGTCTTTCGACAGTAGCAGTCACTTAGGCTTGAGACCTATTGTTAAGCTATAGATAAGAGATTTTATATGTCCACTTTTATCTATATTTATAAACATATTTCTATGTTTTTGGTTACTTAACAATTAGTCCTTTTTGGTAAACCCCTTCTGTAAGAAACAATAAGTATGGATGACTTATGATTTCTTCGACTCCTCATATGATTTTAACTCCGAAAGTGCCTCCCCGGCAAGCGGATACAGCGCAATGATGTTGAAAATTGTCATCAGCCCGATGCCGACATCACCGAGATCCCACACAAACGTGTAAGCGGCAATTCCTCCGATAAACAGCATCACAAGTGCCAGAACCTTGTAAGCGGTCTGGAAACACCACTTGTCACCGAACAGGTAGGCAACGTTGCTTCTGGCATAGAACAAAATGCCGAGGAACGTGGAAAAGCTGAACAAAAACAGCGTAAGTGCGATGAAAATCACACCGAATTTTCCCAGATGATACTGCATGGCGGTCTGTAAGAGATCCATACCGGAAAGGCCATCGATCAGATCCTTTGGTGCAAGCAGCATAATCATTGCGGTGCAGCTGCAGATGACGATCGTGTCGACGAAAACGCCGAGTGCCTGTACAAGACCTGCTTTGGCCGGGCGGTCACATTCTGCGGCGGCAGCGGCGCATGGAGCGGAACCGGAACCGGCCTCATTCGAAAACAGACCACGTTTTACACCGTTCATCAGAACCGCACCAAAACCGCCGGCTGCCATCTGACGAAGTCCGAAGGCTTCCTCAAAAATGCGCGCAAATACAGAAGGAATCTGACGGAAGTTGACAGCGATGATAAACAGTGTGATAAAGAAATAGCAGACTGCCATGACAGGAACTACAAAATCCAGTACCTTTACGGTTGCATTTTTCCGCAGTACGATGATCGCAGAAAGAATCACCAGCATGATACTGGTATAAAGCGGCGGAATGGAAAATGCATTTTTAAAAGAAGAAGCCACGGAGTTGCTGATTACCTGACTGATGCCGCACCAGCAGATCAGGCCGGCAATGGCAAACAGAACAGCCGGCAGAACGTATCGTTTTTTCTTCTTGAGATGGTCTTCAACCAGATCGTGAATGTAGTAGGCAGGACCGCCGCGGTAGCCGCCGTACAGAGGATCTTCTTCTTTGTGAAGCTGTGCGAGCGTAGCTTCGATAAACGCGGTAGACGAGCCGATGATAGCCGTCACCCACATCCAGAACACAGCACCTGCGCCTCCGGCGGAGACTGCAGCGACAACGCCGACCAGATTTCCCATACCGACACGCGTTGCGGTGGAAACGATCAGTGTCTGAAAAGAAGAAAGGCTGCTTTTTTCATTTTTCTTTTCCGACAGGGCACGGATCATGTCCGGGAACAGACGGATGGGAAGAAAATGTGTCCGGATCGTAAAATAGATGCCGGTTGGAATCAGCAGAAGAATCAGAAGGGAGATTCCGAGACTGCCGCCGCCCGGGAGCGGAATCGTAAAAAGATCGCCCCAGAGAAAGTTGTAGACTGTGGTGATGAGATTGACAATCATGTTTTCAAAAACCCTCATTTCAAAATATTTGCGGCACTGTGAAACGTCAAAGCATAAAAGCACCGTTACCTGCTATTATATCGGTTTCTGTTTGGAATGTAAAGAAGGGAAGAGAAAAGATAAGAGGCAAATATCAGCTTTTTCCGAAACCAGAAAAAGTTGATATCTGCCTCTTAAAAGGGCATCTTTTGTTTTGCTGTACAGATTACGCGGTCAGCCTGCCAGATGCAGCATCTCGATCAGGAACAGCCAGCTCAGACCATAGAACGTAATGACAGCGACAAGGTCGTTGACCGTTGTGATGAGCGGACCGGAAGCAACCGCCGGATCGATGTGGATCTTTTTAAAGAACAGCGGAATGCAGGTGCCGACGGCACTGGAAATCAGCATTGCCAGCAGCAGCGCGATGCCGATGCAGGCGGAAACGGAAAATGCGAACATCATGGTCTTTCCCTTGAATAAGAAGATGAAAAGTCCGATGACAGCAAAGGACAGAACACCAAGCAGAAGACCATTGCAGAAACCGATGCGCATTTCCTTGAAAACAAGCTGTAATTTCTGTTTTCCGGTCAGGGACTCATCCATCAGGACACGGATGGTAACAGCCAGGGACTGGGTACCAACGTTTCCGGCCATGTCAAGGATCAGGGACTGGAAGGTCATGATGATTGGAAGGGTTGTGACAACCTGTTCGAAAATACCGACTACAGAAGAAACCAGCATGCCAAGACCGAGCAGGATGATCAGCCATGGAAGACGTTTTTTCATACTGTCTTTTAACGGCTCTTTTAAATCCTCCTCTGCGGTCAGACCTGCGAACATCGCGTAGTCCTCACCCATCTCATCATCAACCAGGTCGATGATGCTGGATGAGGTGATGACACCGAGCAGGCGGTTGTCGTTGTCGAGGACAGGAATGGAGTCCTCGGAATAATCCTTCAGTTCTTCGATACACTCGTCGATCGGCTCCTCTGCGTATACGTACGGGTAAGAAGTTACGGTCAGATCCTCGAGCGTCTCGTCGCGTCTTGCGATAATCAGGTTTTTCAGATCGATTGCGCCGTAGAATTTCTGCTGTGCGTTGACAACAAAGATAGTAGAAATGTTGTCGTTTTTGGCTGCCTGGTCAATCAGGCAGCTCATTGCCTGTTTGACATTCAGATCCTCGCGGATAATGATACAGTTGGTGGTCATACGGCTTCCGATTTCATCCTCGTCAAAGGATGCAATCATTTCGATATCGTGCCTTACATCCGGATCGAGAAGATCAATCAGAAGTCTTTTCTTTGTCTTGTCAAGCTTCTGCAGAACCTCAGCGAGGGCATCGGTCTCCATTTTGGAGAGGATGGAAGCGGCTTTTTTGACATCCATCTCTTCGAGGTACTCGGCTACGTTGTCGGATTCAGCATACTCAAAAATATCGGACAGCATGTCCGTGTCCAGAATGCGGTACAGTTTGCATCGCTCCGGAACCGTTAAAAGCGGCAGAACATCTGCCAGGTCATTTTCGTGGTAATCTTCCAGGCGGCTGCCCATGACAGCCGGAGAAGAGTTGCTGCGGATTGTATCCAGGATCTCCTGGGTATAATCCTGTACTCGTTTTTCCATTTTTCGTTATCCTCCATTCTTTTTTTGACAACTCCCGATAAACACTATTGTTCAATCAGCAGTGAAACACTTGCTGTTTCGCTGCGTAAGAAAGTGATTCAGGTGTGAGCAGTCCTCCTTTTGCGAAGCAAAACTTTAAATGAGGACTGCGAATGTTACAGTTCGCAGGAAACCTGTGAACTGTAACAGACATGCGTGCTGTCGGTGCGAAAAAGCATGTTGGAACCCTCACAGGGCAGTAAAAGCACACGAAAAAAGAACCAGAGAATTACATTTCAAAACTGGTTTGGATCATGTGTCTTACTTCGGGTTTTCATAGGATAAGAAGGGAAAATATTTAAGATTAAAGCAGGGCAGAAGGATGGCCGTCATCCTGCATATTTTCCGGTTCCCGTCCTATGCTGGTACTTCGCCCATGAGAATCACAACTATCCATTCTGTTCACCTGCCTTTTTTTAGAAAATTTTTGATCAAACAGCCGTTTTTGCCGGTCTGTTTCGCTTGAAATA
Source organism: Fusicatenibacter sp. (assembly GCF_977045365.1). Classification (NCBI taxonomy): domain Bacteria; kingdom Bacillati; phylum Bacillota; class Clostridia; order Lachnospirales; family Lachnospiraceae; genus Fusicatenibacter; species Fusicatenibacter sp. The sequence continues at coordinate 71,372 of NZ_CDRRUH010000008.1, read as the reverse complement.
CGGGATTCAAAAATCATCCCTCAAGTATTCTAACTGCTTTCCGGAAAAAAATCAATTCCTATTTTTGTAAAATCTATTTTAATAGTAACAAAGGTTACTGTTCACTCACAAAATGTTTTCATGTTACATGCGAAACTTTATAGAAACTTAAGATTTTCCTTTGCGGACCTAAAGATTCCTTTGGTACAGTAAGGATGAAAACAAAAGACATCTGGCAACTTGAGGGAATTTGCGGTACAATCATCCTTGAATCATGTGGGAGGTCCGGCGCGGGAAAAAAGTGCTGGAAAAAGAAAAACGAAAGGTGGAGAAAGAAGAAATGTACAACATTTTAGTATGTGATGATGATAGAGAGATTGTAGACGCCATTGAGATTTATCTGACCCAGGAGGGCTATCATGTGCTGAAGGCATATGACGGCATGCAGGCCATCCAGATGCTCGAGAGGGAGGAGATTCAGCTGCTGATTATCGACGTCATGATGCCGAAACTGGACGGCATCCGTGCGACGCTGAAAATCAGAGAAAAGAGCAGTATTCCGATCATTATTCTGTCTGCGAAATCAGAGGACGTAGACAAAATTCTGGGACTGAACATCGGCGCGGATGATTACGTGACGAAGCCGTTCAACCCGCTCGAGCTGGTGGCGAGGGTGAAATCTCAGCTGCGGCGCTACACGAAACTTGGAAATCTTCCGGCAGACGACGGAGAAAATGTATATCAGGTCGGCGGGCTTCTCGTCAACGATGACTTAAAAGAAGTCAGCGTCGAGGGCGAACCAGTCAAACTGACCCCGATCGAATACAACATTCTCCTGCTGCTGGTAAAAAATCCAGGCAAGGTATTTTCGATTGAACAGATCTACGAGAGTATCTGGAACGAGGAGGCGATCGGTGCGGACAACACTGTTGCGGTCCACATCCGCCACATCCGCGAAAAAATCGAAATCAACCCGAAGGAGCCGCGCTATCTGAAAGTTGTATGGGGAATTGGGTATAAGATTGAGAAACAATAATAAGGAGTGAATAAAAATTGTGAAAGAACGAAAACTCTACAGCCTGACGGGGAAGCTGATCGTTTTTCTTCTGCTGATCGTTTTTGCTGCAAGCACGCTGTTCGGGGGCATTCAGACACTGATGCTTTCCAGTGTCGGCCTGACGCCGAATGCGGCAGCAAAAAAGTATGCGTTTGAAGAAACCACCGCATGCGGCACACTGGTGCAGCGGCAGCTTCATAATGTCATGAGCTACTATAATGATATGAGTAAATTCGGCACAAACGGCCGATACGACGGAACAAAAGAGATTGATTACCGTGCCTTTGCAACCGATGGAAAGGAAAGCGGCGGTGCCAGTACAACGTACACCATTGACCAGCTTGGCAAGATGTACGATGACGGCAGCAGCGCAGACCTCAATGAGGTGGCAGCGTATACCGCAGACAATTATGCGACGAACGATGCCGGAATTGACAAAGAAGCCTATCTTGCATACGAAGATGGAACTGATGTGAGCCAGGAAACAGAAGAGACGGATGCAGCCGCATTGAGCGCGGCAGATGCAGAGACGTTTGACAGCTTTTCCCCGGACGGCGAGGTTTATTTTCCTTCCGAGAATGCAGTCAAAAACCTGAAAGAGAAAAAAATTGATCCTGCTGATGTTTCCTCCCAGTTCCTGTATCTCTACGATCAGGGAATGAGCCTGGAAACGCAGAAGACGAAAGCGGGAACGTACCTCTATGAGTACGCGGCGGCAAATCTGAAAAAGGTATCCATCCGCGATCTGTATACGACACTTCACGAGGTCACGGAAGAAGTTGCAGCTTTTAAAAACCAGGAGAGCGGCATCAACGTCAATGCGGACGATGCCAACCTCTGGTACTGTCTGGAAGATAAAGAGGGAAATATCTATACGAATGTGGACTCCTGGAAAAATGGTTACACAACAGCCATTGCACAGAAATTGTCCTACCCGTTCGCTTTTGCCGTTGACCGAACCGGCGGTGCCGACAAAGTCCGTTCTTACGCAGCCAGAAAAAACAGCCCGGCCGTGGAAGCAGCGAGAAGCTATCTGCTGAACAATCAGATCGCAGATAATTATCAGAAGATCTTCGTTGCACTTGACCCGGATCTGGCGGCGAGCGACTATTTTTCCCAGTACAGTGAGATCTACAGCCAGTGGCTTCCGAAAATGCAGCTCCTTCTTCTTATGATTGCAGTTGGTGGAATCGGAACGCTGGTCTGCCTGGTTCTGTTCACACTGCAGGCGGGAAGAAATGGAAAAAACAAAGAAATCCGCCTTTACTTTTTCGATCAGTGGTACACGGAAATTGCAGCTGCAGCCGCAATCCTGATAGTGATGGGAGCAGTTGGAATCGTTGCTGTCTGCATCGAACTTTCCTACGGCGGCGTTCATTATATCCAGAATTTCGACGGAAACTACATCTACAGCGGATCCTATGGAAATGAAGCAGATACATGGCGCAGCCTGGTGGCCGCATCGGGCATCCTCGCCGGATTTCTGATTACACTGATTCCGTACTGCTCGCTGGTGCGCCGGATCAAAGCGCGCAACGTCTGGAAACAGTCGTTTGTGTACTGCGTCGGCCACCGGATCGTGTCTGCCGGAAGAACCTTCTATGAAGGCAGACAGGAGTCGGAGCGAACAATCCTTATGTTCTGCGTTTTCTGCGGCGTGCAGATCATTCTCTGCTGCGGATTCGGAATGTTCGGCGTATTCCTTACCCTGGTGATGGATGCCGCAGTGCTGCTTCTTCTGCTGCGCGGGGCATCCGGAAGAAAACAGATTGAACATGGCTTAAAAGAGATTGCTGCGGGCGATCTGGATTACAAGATTGACCTGACGGAGCTGCATGGGGAAGACAACCTTCAGCTTGCCGGAATTGTGAATTCGCTCGGCGAGGGAATGAAAGCAGCGGTGCAGGAGCAGATGAAGAGCGAGCGCTTAAAAGCGGATCTGATTACTAACGTATCCCACGATATTAAGACACCGCTTACTTCTATTATTAATTATGTTGATCTGCTGAAACGGGAAAATATTGAAAACGAGAAAGCGAAAGATTATATCCGCGTACTCGACGAAAAATCACAGCGCCTGAAACAGCTGACGGAGGATCTTGTCGAGGCATCGAAGATCAGCTCCGGAAACATCAAGCTGGAATTCATGAACCTGAACCTGAATGAACTGGTACAGCAGGTAAACGGAGAATTTGCGGAGCGGTTTGAGGGCCGCAATCTCGACCTGATCTGTATTCTCCAGCCGGAACCGCTTCTGATCCGTGCGGACAGCCGCCGCATCTGGCGCGTGCTTGAGAACCTGTACGTAAATGTCTGCAAATATGCCATGCCGGGAACGCGGGTTTATGTGGATGCCATCAAAAAAGACGGAAAGATTCAGTTCTCGATCAAGAACATTTCCGAGAACCCGCTGAACTTCCAGGCGGATGAACTGACGGAGCGTTTTATCCGCGGCGATGTCAGCCGGAGCACCGAGGGCAGCGGCCTGGGTCTCTCAATCGCAAAGAACCTGACGGTATTGCAGCATGGAACCTTCAATATTTATCTGGACGGCGACCTGTTCAAGGTTACGATTACGTTTGATGAAGCTGTAAAGGAGAAAAAACCGATGCCTCCGATGATCGTACCGGAACCGGTACAGGAGGAAGCACAGCAGGATGTCTGAGAAGTGTTGAAAAATAAAAGAGAATAGAAAACGAAAACGCCCCGCCGGGAAACACGCAGCAGATGCGGTTCCCGGCGGGGCGTTATTTATGAAGTGCAGTTTATTTATTCGTTTGTTTCGTCTGTTTCTGGCTGTTCAGCCGCAGCAGCATCATCGGAACGATCAGTCAGCGGGCTTGGTCTGTCCATCGCTTCGAGTGCGCGTAAGGACTCTTCTTCCGGAGTCAGAACCTCGTTCTCTTCCTCCGGCATATAATATGGAAAGATCTTGTTCACGAAGAACCAGGAGCATCCAAGTGCCACAGAAGAAAATCCGAGCAGGAACATCAGCAGGATCAGGTAGCTCACAATCTTTGTTGTGGAGAATACATAGATCAGCATCGGGCTGATGTTGACAAGCAGGATCATGATGGTCCACGGCAGGTGGCGGATCGCCATCAGCATGGAGTTTTTGATCGTGTTTTTCACGGTATTGTCAAAACGGCTCAGTACCGGGAAAATATAGGAGAGGACCATAGCCTCAAAAAAGATCAGCACCAGGAAAACAAAGCGCAGGTAAGTGATCGCACCAGACATATTCATAACCAGCAGAAGATCGAGAATCAGAACGATCAGGATTGCCAGCATAATGAGCCAGATAGCGGTTGCCTGTTTGAAGTTTTCACGGAACGATTTCCAGTAGGTACGGAAGATGTAGGTCTCCTCGTTTTTAATCATCTTCAAGGTGACGTAGTACATTGCTGTGAAGTTTGCGCCGATCGTCACAATCGGGATACACATAATAAGGAAAATAATGTTCAGCATCATCAGGTCGAAAACACGGCTCATGATCTGCGAGAACTTACTGTCCAGGCTGAAAAAACTCATAGTTTGTTCCTCTTTTCTGTTGAATTAAATCTGTCGCCGATCTGCGTTCCGGCTGGCAGACATTACCTAAAAGTATAGCGAATTTTTCAGAAAAAAGCAATGAAGAGAATATAAACTTTTCGTTTCGTCATTTTGTATAATAGTGAACATTTTGTTTGTGCAAAGTGGACAGAAGAAAACTGTTTAAAAAAATCCGAAAGCAGAATTGCCAATCTGCCGATGGAAACTTTGTGTAATTATGGCATGGTCGAATCGGGTGAGAAAAGGTATACTAGTCCCATAAGCAAGAGAGATGCAAAAACGCACAACTCATAATAAAAAACGCATGATGTTCATTTAGGGAGGATTCAAAAATGGCAAGTTTATCTTTACAGCACATTACAAAAAGATATCCGAACGGTTTTGAAGCAGTAAAAGACTTCAACCTGGAAATCGCTGACAAAGAGTTTATCATCTTCGTAGGACCATCTGGATGTGGTAAATCTACAACACTTCGTATGATCGCAGGTCTTGAGGAGATCTCCGATGGTACTCTGAAAATTGACGATAAAGTAGTAAACGATGTAGAGCCGAAAGACCGTGATATCGCAATGGTATTCCAGAACTACGCTCTGTATCCGCACATGACCGTATATGATAACATGGCATTCGGTCTGAAACTGAGAAAAGTTCCGAAAGATCAGATCGACAAACAGGTTAAAGAAGCAGCTAAAATCCTTGACCTGGAGAAACTGCTTGACCGTAAACCGAAAGCTCTTTCCGGTGGTCAGAGACAGCGTGTTGCTATGGGACGTGCAATCGTACGTGATCCTAAAGTATTCCTTATGGACGAGCCTCTGTCAAACCTGGATGCAAAACTTCGTGTACAGATGCGTACCGAGATTTCCAAACTGCATGAGAGACTGGGCGCTACCATCATCTACGTAACACATGACCAGACCGAGGCTATGACACTTGGTACCAGAATCGTTGTTATGAAAGACGGAGTTGTTCAGCAGGTAGATACCCCGCAGAACCTGTACAACGCACCGGGCAACCTGTTCGTTGCAGGATTCATCGGATCTCCGCAGATGAACTTCCTGGATGCAAAAGTAAAAGTTAACGGAAACGACGTTACTCTTACTGTTGGTAAATACAACATGAAACTGCCGGCTTCCAAAGCAAAAGCTGTTATCGACGGCGGATATGACGGAAAGACCGTTGTTATGGGTATCCGTCCTGAGAACGTACATGATTCTCAGATGTTCATCGAAACTTCCAAAGACAGCGTAGTTGAGTGCAAGATCAACGTATACGAGCTGTTAGGTGCAGAAGTTTACCTGTACTTCGATTGCGAAGGCTTCCCAATGACAGCCCGCGTAGATCCTCGTACAACTGCAAGAAGCGGTGATACCGTTAAATTTGCTCTGGATATGGAAAAAGTTCATCTGTTCGACAAAGAGACAGAGATCACCATTACCAACTAATCCATATGAACATCAGCGCGTATGCGCAAACATAGAGAAAAAGGATCGACATCTATTTGGATGCCGGTCCTTTTTGCATATGCAAGGCCCTCCTTTTGCGAAGCAAAAAATAGTTGCCAATAAGAAAAAAATAAGCTATAGTTATAGATAAGATGCACCCTGGAGTAAAATACGCCAGGAGAAAGGAAGTGGCAGATTTGGTATCAAGTCAGGTATTACAGAAAACCCTTGATGAATTAAGAAATATTACAAGAATTGATTTATGTGTGACGAATACGGATGGTGTTCTGCTGGTGACCACATTCCCGGAAACCGCGATTGATGCAGAAAGCATCCGTTCTTTTGTATTATCCGCTGCGGACAGCCAGATTGTACAGGAATATCATTATTTTAAAGTATATGACAACCAGAACGTAGAGTACATTCTGATCTCCAAAGGCAGCAGCGATGACGCTTACATGATCGGAAAAGTTGCAGTATGCGAGATTCAGAACCTCATCATTGCATACAAAGAGCGTCTGGACAAAAACAACTTTATCCAGAATCTTCTTCTTGACAACCTCCTTCTGGTGGATGTCTATAACCGTGCGAAAAAGCTGCGCATCGACACCGACGTGCGCCGCGTTGTTTTCATGGTAGAAACGAAGATGGAAAAAGACATCAGCGCGCAGGAAACCGTAAAGAGCCTGTTCGCATCGAGACCGAAGGATTTTATCACCGCGGTCGATGAGAAGAGCATTATTATTGTAAAAGAACTGAAAGACACCGACACCTTCGAGGATATGAACCAGACCGCAAGAATGCTGGTGGATATGCTGAATGCGGAGGCTATGTCCCAGGTGCGCGTTTCCTACGGAAATCCGGTCAACGAGATCAAGAGTGTATCGCGTTCTTACAAAGAGGCGAAGATGGCACTCGAAGTAGGAAAAATTTTCTACGCAGACAAAAACGTGGTACCGTACAACAACCTCGGCATCGGCCGTCTGATCTATCAGCTCCCGATTCCACTGTGCGAAATGTTTATGACCGAAGTCTTCGGCGAAAATCTGCCGGATACGTTCGATGAGGAAACACTGACCACAATCAATAAATTTTTTGAAAATAACCTGAATGTGTCCGAGACATCCCGTCAGCTCTATGTACACAGAAATACACTGGTGTACCGTCTGGAGAAGCTCGAGAAGAGCACCGGTCTCGACATTCGTAAATTTGACGATGCGCTGACCTTTAAAATTGCCATGATGGTCGTAAGCTACATGATGTATATGAACAACAGCGAAAATCTGTAAAACCGTTCAGAGCCGTACAGAATTGCTGTGTGGCTCTGAATTGTTATATGCAGATACCAGGGTCAAAAGACTTTTTGCCCCCAACATTTTATCAACAACAAGAGGAGAGGAACGACATGATTGAATTACTGAACACAGGTGCATACCTTGTCAACGGAACCGACATCATCCCGGATACAGAAGAAGGCCGCGCGGAACTCAAAGCGCGTACCGGCGCTGTGCCGTGTCCGGCGGATGCTGCAAAAGAAACCATTGCCTATGGAATCTTAAAAAACCACAATGTTTCCGGCAACATGGAAAATCTGCAGATCAAATTTGACAAACTTACATCGCATGACATTACTTTTGTTGGAATCATTCAGACCGCGCGCGCGTCAGGACTGGAAAAATTCCCGGTACCGTACGTGCTGACCAACTGCCACAACTCCCTTTGCGCAGTCGGCGGAACCATCAACGAAGATGACCATATGTTTGGTCTTACCTGTGCGAAAAAGTATGGCGGCGTCTATGTACCGCCTCATCAGGCAGTAATTCATCAGTTTGCCCGCGAGATGCTTGCCGGCGGCGGAAAAATGATCCTCGGATCGGATTCCCACACCCGTTACGGTGCACTCGGAACCATGGCCATGGGCGAGGGCGGACCGGAGCTGGTAAAACAGCTTCTCTCCAAAACATATGATATCGCTATGCCGGGAGTGATCGCCATTTACATGACAGGCGCACCGCAGCCGGGCGTAGGACCGCAGGATATTGCGCTTGCCATCATCGGCGCTGTTTTTGCAAACGGTTATGTAAAAAATAAAGTCATGGAGTTCGTAGGAACTGGCGTATCTTCCTTAAGCGCAGATTACCGGATCGGCGTGGATGTTATGACGACTGAGACGACATGTCTGTCCTCCATCTGGAGAACCGATGAGAAGATCAGTGAGTTCTATCAGATCCACGGCAGAAGCGCAGACTACAAAGAGCTGAATCCTGGCGCTGTTGCTTACTATGACGGCGTTGTAAAAGTAGAACTCGACAAGATCAAACCGATGATCGCGATGCCGTTCCATCCGAGCAATGTTTATACCATTGAAGAGCTGAAAGCAAACCTCGATGACATCCTGAACGATGTAGAGAAGAAAGCAGCCATCAGCCTCGACGGAAAAGTTCCGTTCACTCTGAAAAATAAAGTACACGACGGAAAACTCCTGGTAGACCAGGGAATCATCGCAGGATGCGCCGGCGGCGGATTTGAAAACATCTGCGACGCAGCCGATATCCTGAAAGGCCACAGCATTGGCGACGATGCGTTCACCTTAAGTGTTTACCCGGCAAGTACCCCGATCTATATGGAGCTGGCAAGAAACGGAAAACTGGCAGACCTGTTGGAAACCGGTGCCATCGTAAAAACCGCATTCTGCGGACCGTGCTTCGGCGCAGGCGATACTCCGGCAAACAATGCGTTCTCAATCCGTCACTCCACCAGAAACTTCCCGAACCGCGAGGGCTCCAAGATCCAGAACGGCCAGATTTCTTCCGTTGCCCTGATGGATGCGCGTTCGATCGCAGCAACCGCAGCAAACAAGGGATTCCTGACCGCAGCAGACGAGTTCACCGGAACATACACGAAACCGGCATACCACTTCGACAAGAAGATTTACGAGAACCGTGTCTTCGACAGCAAGGGTGTGGCAGATCCGTCTGTAGAAATCCAGTTCGGACCGAACATCAAAGACTGGCCGGCTATGCCGCAGCTTGCCGAGAACCTGATTCTGAAGGTTGTTTCCGAGATCCACGATCCGGTTACGACAACCGATGAGCTGATTCCGTCCGGCGAGACTTCTTCCTTCCGTTCCAACCCGCTCGGACTGGCAGAGTTCACCCTGTCAAGAAAAGATCCGGCTTACGTGGGACGTGCAAAAGAAGTACAGGTCGCAGAGAAAGCCATCCAGGAAGGAAACTGCCCGGCAGAGGCACTTCCGGAACTGAAACCGGTCTTCGCAGCCATCCATACCCAGTACCCGGATATCGACAAGACAAACGTCGGTGTCGGATCCACCATCTTCGCTGTAAAACCGGGCGACGGCTCTGCGCGTGAGCAGGCAGCTTCCTGCCAGAAGGTATTAGGAGGCTGGGCAAACATCGCCAATGAGTATGCAACGAAGCGTTACCGCTCCAACCTGATCAACTGGGGCATGCTTCCATTCCTGATCCCGGCGGGAGATCTGCCGTTTACAAACGGAGATTACATCTTTGTACCGGAGATCCGCAAGGCAGTGGAAGAGAAGGCTGATGTGATCAAAGCGTACGTTGTGAAAGACGGCGCACTCGTTCCATTCGAGATGACTTTAGGCGCACTGACCGACGATGAGAGAGAAATCATCTGCAAGGGATGCCTGATCAACTATTATAGAGGATAAGTATTGCGAAAGAGCTGTGAGGCAGGAGAAAAAGCCTGTTTCACAGCTCTTTTTCTGTGTTCTTATTTGAAATAAAATATCAGAAAACAATATAAAATTCAGAAAATAGACACAATAGTCAAGAAAAGAAAAAGCAATATAAAAAAACAGTAAAAATATTTTAAAAATGTGTTGACAAATGATGGAGGATCTGTTATATTAAAATCACAAAGAAACAAGAAAACAGAAACCTAACCAAGAGGTACAAAGAGAAAAACTTGGGACCCCCTTTTCAAGAGAACAAACCATTTTCATAGAAAGAGACGAGAAATCTTCTATAGAAGAATGGAAAAAAGGGAAAAGGAAGATGTTCTTAAGATGAGAGACTTCCGAAAGGAAAGAAAACCTGAGATAAAGATCCATACAAAAGAAGTTCGAAAGAAAACCTTTTGATAAACATGAGATCAGAGCAGATCTCAGGAAATCCTAAGGAAAAGATTTTCGGAGTGGAAATCTTAACCGCAAAGGAAAAGCCTCTGAAAAAGAACATCTTCCCGAAAAAAAATCTACAACAGGGAAATGGAAGAGAAACGATCTTTGAAATATCAAACGAAAGCGAAAACAAAGATCACAGATCGGTAAAGAAAGAAAACCAGTGAAAATCCTTGAAAGTAGAGAAAAAACTGAATATGGAAAATAAAGAAAAAGCGGTCGCTGTATCAGAAAAAAATGATTGGTATGGCGATCGCTTTCTGTGTTGTGTAATTCGTCCGCCGGGCATGTTTTTCTTGACAGATGCGGCGGAAATGGTGCATACTTCTTAAAGCATAACAGCGGAGAAATCCGTGTATCGAAAATGAGAAGTCAGGACAGGAGAAGAAAGTGGCTGGATTTTGCAGAGAAGATATTTTAATGGAAGATAACGATATTCTTGTTGTTCACAAGCACGCGGGCATGGCAGTGCAGAATGCGCGGATGGGACAGATGGATCTGGAGCATGCGCTGCTGAATTATCTGGCAAAGCAGGCAAGGGCGAAAACACCGGGTCAGGCGCGGACTCAGATTCCATATCTGGCGGTCGTGCACCGGCTCGATCAGCCGGTTGAGGGCGTGCTGGTATTTGCGAAAAACAAAGACGCCGCAGGAAAACTGGGACGGCAGGTGCAGGACGGGACGATGAAGAAAGAGTATCTCGCCGTCTGTGAGGGAAAAATCGAAAAACAGGGCGTGCAGAAGTTTGAGAATTTCCTTGTAAAAGACGGACGGAGCAACACATCCCGCGTCGTACAGCCAGGCACCGCCGGAGCGAAAAAAGCGGTGCTGGAATATGAAACGATAAGGACACAGGAGAATCGAACCCTGGTGCAGATCCACCTCGGAACGGGCCGCCATCACCAGATCCGCGTCCAGTTTTCCCATGCGGGATATCCGCTGGCGGGGGATGCAAAATATGGGGCGAAAGAGAAAGGATCTCTGGCGCTGTGCGCGCATCATCTCGAGCTGAAGCATCCGCGGACAGGCAAACGGCTTTCGTTTACCGTAAAACCAGAAGGTGAAATCTTCCACAGCTTTGTGTAACTATTCAGAGCTATGTGAAATTGCAAAAAAGTTCAGAAAATCATAAGAAAACAGGACTGGACTATTTTTACGGTTTGTGTATAATAGAGAAAGGTTATGTAACAAAACTGTAAAAAGTAATGGAAAATGATTCATCAGGCAAAGCAGAAAGGGAGAATTATGAAACGCAGAATGATTGCAGTACTGCTTTCCGGAATCCTGCTGTGCTCGGCAGCTGGATGCGGAAAAGAAGCAGTGACAGACAAGAGCACCGCAGCATCGTCGTCTCAGGAAGTGACAGAAACTCCGGCGGCAGAAGAAAGTCCGGAGGCCTCATCGTCCAGCGCAGATTCTACAGCAGAGTCAGCCAGTGCATCCACATCTTCTGAAAGCTCTGGAGATGAAGGAAAAGAAGCAGACAAAAAACGAATAGAAATCACCGTTCCGCACAAAGACGGCATGGAAGCATTGTACGACACCGTGGATGGACTTACCGTTGAAAAAGGCTCGTACATCGCCGTGGTTGCAAAAGACTTAAGTGCCGGTTTCTGGAAAGCCGTAAAAGCTGGTGCGCAGCAGGCACTTGACGATCTGAACGCCTCGCTTGGCTACACCGGAAACGACAAAGTTTATATGACATTTGAAGGCCCGGAAAGTGAAAGTGACACCAACTCTCAGATCAATATCATCGACTCTGTCATTTCGGAAAATCCGGACGCGCTGATCCTCAGCATCATTGACCAGCAGTCGGGACAGGCACAGATGGAAGAGGCTTCCGACAGCCAGATTCCAGTCATCATCGCGGATTCCGGTATCGAGAGTGATCTGATCACCTCGACATGTGCGACCGATCACGCAGCGGCAGCAAAGCTTGCCGCAGACCATCTCTGTGAGGCGATCGGCAACAGCGGAGAGGTTGCGATTGTTGCACATCAGTACAACACCGAGAGCAGCGTAGAGCGCGTGGAAGCATTTAAAAAAGAGATCGAAGAAAAATATACCGACGTGAAAGTGGTTCAGGTGAATTACGGAGATGGAGAAGAATCCATCGCGGACATGCTGAAAAATACACTTGAAACCTACCCGGCTCTGAAGGGCATCTTCTGTACGAACGAAGACATGGCAGACCAGACGCTGGATGCGCTGGCGGATATGGAAAATACTGAGCAGATTCAGATTGTCGGTTTTGATTCCGGTGAAAAACAGCAGAAAGCGATTCAGGAGGGACGCGAGTACGGTACCGTAACGCAGAATCCGTACGGTCTTGGCTATGCGGCAATCGTGGCGGCCGTCCGCGCGATTCAGGGACTTCCGGTAGATCAGAAGATCGATACGGGATATCAGTGGCTCGACAAAGACACGATCGATCTGGAGACAAATCAGAAGTATCTTTATAACTGAAAATTATTTTCGGGTCTTGCTATAAGATAAAAAATGAACCCGGCAGACAAGGGAATGTTCCTTTGCCTGCCGGGTTTTCTGCGCTGCAGTGCGGATTACGAGTTCTGATCGTCTTCGTAAATTTTCTGTACCTCTTCGGAAATCTGCTGCCGGATCGCGGAGAGATCGACATCCGGGATGCCGTCTTCGGTGATCTGCGGTTTGGAAGGAGAGGTATACGGCTTCGTGTCGCCCATGGAAGCTTTTGGGGATGTTTCTTCTTCGTCAAACTTCTCCGGAGCGGCCGGTTTTGCGGATGGCCGGCGGCGGATGATTTTTGGAAGATCTTCCTCATCGTCGTCATCGTCAGGTTCTTCCGGAACAAAACGGAAATCGTACATGGTGTTCTGCGAAACACGGGTACGGTTTGACGGTTTCTGATAGCTGCGGTACGGGTCTCTTGCGCTGCCGGAAGACGAGGAAGAGGAGCTGCGGCGTTTCTTTTTCTTCTTTCTGGATGGAAGAGGATCGAAACCGGATCTGCGCTTCCGTCTGGCGCGCGCCTTTGCACGGTGTTCGCGTTCTTCTTCGTCGTCATCCTCCCAGTAGTCGGCTTCTTTCCACGGTTTAAACTGGAAGAGCATGCCGGCTGCGGCGAGAATGGCAGAGACAATCCAGAACATCATGTTCAGGTCCAGGTCTTTGAAGAAATATGCCATGCGGATCGTCGTGAGGGCGCCGCAGATGGAGGTGACCAGGATGACAGAGATGCGCTCAAACGGAACGCAGATCAGGCCGATCACAAAAGCGACAAGGGAGACGAGCCCATAGCCGGTGATGTCGTTTGGATTGACGAGATGCCAGAGGCAAAAGCCGACGAGTCCGCAGATCAGAAGAAAGAGTCCGATCCGGTAGAGGACGAAGGCAATGATTGCGGTCAGAAGACCGGTGCCGACGGCAAGCGCCAGGGTGATCGTCGTGGTCTGATTCGTGTAGGTACCCGCTGCATAACCGGCGGCCGCGCCGAGAAAAAATCCGGGAATGACGCTCCAGAGTTTGCGGAGCGCATAGCCGAAGAAACAGTTCAGCAGGGCAAAAACAATCACAATCAGAAGAAGCTGCTGCTGGTAAACACCCATGACGTCCCGGACTTTATCGAGACCGCCAAGCAGCGTGTTGATGTTGAAAGCTTGCATATTCAGATTCATGATATTCACTCCTATATGATGTATCGGAAAAATAGATACAGGTTGTATTTTAGTACGGAACGGCGGTTTTGGCAAGTGAAATTGTGTTTGAGATCTGGGAAACGGCAGAATGGCGGCGGTGTGCATATGGTATAAGGAAGAGCAAAAAGGAAATAAAACAGGCATGAATCAGGATAGAGTATATGAAAATAGAAGAAATTCCTATCAGGGAAATCCGATGGAACGGCCGGAGCCGTTTTTTGCGGCACAGCCCTTATGGGGAAGAAGTATGGAGGAGCAGCAGGAAGCGCGGGAACGGCAGCGGATGCAGTCGTATTATTCCCGGACGGCATCGGATCTGCAGCGGCTGGTGGAGGCAGAGTGTGACCGCATGGATTACCGCGGCAGCATGATGTACGACGAGTTCCCGGACCGGCTCATGATGGAGCACACCTGCCGGAATATTGCACGTCAGTACGGCAGGGAAAACGGTGGGAAGGATGAGAAAACGGCAGAAGAGGAACTGCTCGATCTGATCGGCGTTCTTTTTTATAATGAAATGTTCCGGAGGCGGAGCAGGAGGAAACATTATTACAATCTGTGGCTTTAACCGCGCCATAAAGTAATAAGAGGGTAACACATTTTTAATAATTTTTCTGTTGTGGTTTTGCGGAAAACAGATTACAATATTAGCGGGGTTGTAAGGGGCTTTATTACACATGTTTACAAACGATTCAGGAAGTTTGGAGAGTATAAATGGAATTACAGAAATTATTACAGGATGAAATCCGGGAAGGGCTGTACCGCATTACGATCAGCGGCCCAAGAGGGGACAGTGAAGTGTCCAAAGTGAGAATCCGCCCGGTTGAAATAAAAGGAAAACTGCTCTTTCAGTGCCAGGAAACGGTCGGCGCGAAGGAGTTTCATAAAAATATGACAAAAGACGATGTGATCACCCAGATCAGCGACTGGATGAACGGAACCTTCAAGCAGATGCAGCTCGAATCCGACACCTGCACCGCCTCCGTTCTGGTCAGCAAAAAGGGAACGATGACGATCAAAAAGAAACCGCATATGAAAGGAACCGGCAAACCCGTCAATCTGGCGCATAACCGGAAGAAACGGTATATTCTGGAAGAAGGAATCCCGGTTCCTTTTTTACAGGATCTCGGTGTTATGACAAAAGAAGGCAAAATCGTGCGGACCCGCTACGACAAGTTCCGCCAGATCAACCGCTTTCTGGAGTTCATCGAAGATATCCTGCCGCAGCTCCCATCGGACCGCGAGATCACGATTCTCGATTTCGGCTGCGGAAAATCGTATCTGACGTTTGCGATGTATTATTACTTCCGCGAACTGAAAAAACTGGATGTCAACATCATCGGACTCGATCTGAAAGAGGATGTCATCGCGATCTGCAACGGACTGGCGGAGAAATACGGCTATGAAAAGCTGCATTTCTATCAGGGCGACATCGCTTCTTATACCGGCCGCGACGAGGTCGATATGGTGGTGACGCTGCACGCGTGCGATACGGCGACTGACTATGCGCTGGAAAAAGCCGTCAAATGGAATGCAAAAGTTATTCTTTCCGTGCCGTGCTGCCAGCATGAGCTGAACCGCCAGATTGCAAACAAAGAACTGTATCCGATCATGGATTACGGCATCTTAAAAGAGCGCATGGCGGCGCTTCTGACCGACGGAATCCGGGCAAAGCTTCTGGAGAATGCAGGCTATGAGACACAGATTCTCGAATTCATCGACATGGAGCACACGCCGAAGAATCTTCTGATCCGCGCGGTAAAACGCCAGGAAGGCTCGAAAAAACTGCCGGAAGAACTGAAAGCGTGCATGGAAGCGTACCATGTGAAGCCGACACTGGCAGACCTCCTGACAGAAAAGGAGGAGCCGTGATGAATAAAAGAGCAGCAAGGATTCTGATCCTTTTTCTTGTTTTTGCCGCATCAGTCGTTGTGTTCACACACCTGATGAGCCACGAGACGACGGAGAATGCGACCGATCTGGACGCAGCGAGTCTTCCGGTGCTGTACATGAAGACCGCGGACACGACAGTGAACCGCATGTACGGATACCGCCAGGAGATGAACGGCGTAACGACAAGAGAAAACCTGACACCGCTGCCGATGGACCGTTCGCTTACGCTTGAAATTGATGCGAAGGGACAGAAAATTAAAAACGTGACCTATACGGTGGAAAGCACAGACGGCGGAGCGCTGATTGAAAACTCGGTGCTGAAATCGTTTGACGAGGACGGAAGCTATCTGAAAGCAGACTTCCAGTTAGAGACCGCGATTCTGATGAATCAGGAATATACGCTGAAGCTCGAGGTTGCCTACGGGGACGGCCAGTCTGCCTGGTATTACACCCGCATTGTACAGCGCAACGGCGTGGAGGTCGGCGATTATCTGGCCTACACGCAGATGTTTGCGCAGACATGCCTGGATAAAACGCAGGCGGAAGCGCTCGTTCCGCAGCTTGAGCCGGATGAGACGGGGGATAATTCTTCGTTCCTCAATGTCAACATTCATTCCAGCCTCGACCAGATTTCCTGGGGAAGCCTCGCACCGACGATCGTACAGCAGCCGGTGCAGCAGATCAAAGAAGCGAATGAGACGACGACCAGCATCACACAGGAGTACATGATCAGTGCGCAGGATGAGAACGGACAGACGGAGTATTATACCGTAAGCGAGTTCTACCGGATGCGAGAGTCCGACGGAGAGATTATTCTGCTGGACTTCGAGCGGAGCGCACAGCAGATCTTTGATCCTGAGCTTGGTGTTCTGACGAAATCCGGCATCAACCTCGGTGTGACCGGCGAGGATACCGAGTATGTGACGAATACGGCAGGTGATATTGTTGCGTTTGTGGTAAACGGCGATCTCTGGTGCTACAACCGCAGTGCCAACAAGACGATCCGCGTGTTCAGCTTCCGCGAGAACGGCAGTCTGGATGACCGGGAGCAGCATGGAG
This sequence comes from Fusicatenibacter sp., assembly GCF_977045365.1. Taxonomy (NCBI): domain Bacteria; kingdom Bacillati; phylum Bacillota; class Clostridia; order Lachnospirales; family Lachnospiraceae; genus Fusicatenibacter; species Fusicatenibacter sp. The sequence continues at coordinate 54,548 of NZ_CDRRUH010000008.1, read as the reverse complement.
AGCACGATGTCAACATTGTGCGTGTGGATGATGCGGGTGACGTGACGTTTGTTGTTTACGGCTATATGAACCGCGGAAACCACGAGGGTGAAGTGGGAGCAGCCGTTTACTATTACCGCGCCGAGCGGAATGTGGCGACCGAGGAGATTTTTGTCCCGGCAGACATTTCGTATGAGATGCTGAAAAAACAGCTCGACCGTCTCTCCTATGTCAATCAGCAGAAAGAGATGTATCTCTATCTGAACGAGGACCTGTGCAAGGTGGATATTGAAACCGGCACGACGACAGTGGTCCGGGAAAGTATCCCGGAGGACTGCTTTGTAGTATCGGAAAGCCAGGAGAGCATCGCGTGGATGGATGCGGACAATGCAAGCAGTGCGATGAACATCACCGTGATGAACCTGGAGAGCGGGGAAACGCAGCGCTTTGCGGCGGATGACGGACAGAAGATCCGGGTACTTGGCTTTATCAATGAAGACTTTGTCTATGGTATGGCAAACGACAGCGATATTTTAAAAGATATTTCCGGCAATGAAGTTTTTGCCATGCATACGGTGCGGATTGTCAGCATCGACGGAACCGTGAAAAAAGAGTATCACCAGGACGGCTATTATGTGACAGGCGTGTCGATTTCGGACGGCCTTCTGGAGCTGGACCGCGTGATACGCCAGGAAAACGGCTATGCGGATGCGCCGGAGGATCACATCATGAACGGCGAGCAGCAGAGCCAGGAGCTGGTGACGGGCCGTCTGGCGACGGTGGATGACAGAAGAGAGCAGCAGTTCCTCCTGGAATTCTCGACGAGCGGCAAAACACAGTCGCTTCTGACACTGACACCGAAATATATTTATTCGACACTGCGGACCGATCTTACGATGTCGTACGATACGGGCAGTGCGGATCTTTACTATGTTTACGGAAAAGGAAAGCTGATCGCCATTTTAAGCTCCCCGGCGGAGGCCGTACAGCTTGCCGATGAGAATGTCGGCGTTGTGCTGAACAGCAGCCAGTCCTACGTATGGGAGCGCGGAAACCGCCAGCAGGGCATGCGCCTCGATGAGACAACGATGCCGTCCGGATTCCAGAGTGCATCGCTTGACGAAAACGTGCTGAAGGAGTCGCTCGGTGATGATTACGAGCTGCTGAACCTGACGGGATGTACAAGAGAAGAAATTCTTTACATGATCAGCAGCGGTTACGGCGTTGTCGTGAAGACCGGCGCGAACGAGAGCCTGCTTCTGACCGGATACGATATTTTCGGAAATTCCTGGCTGTATAACCCGGCAGCGGGTGAGACAACCGCACTTTCTGACGATGACAGCGATGCATTGTTCGCACAGAACGGCAATGTCTTCATCAGTTATATCAAAAAAGTAAAGATCGAGTGATTTGCGGGGTTTTCTAATGAACGAAAAAGTGCTAAAATAAAGAAAGCACTATGAATATTAGGGAGAAAAAAGACAATGAAACTTACAACCATCCGAGAGATTTATAAAAACCGGGAAGCATACCTGGACAAAGAAGTAACCGTAGGCGGCTGGGTGCGCAGCGTACGTGATTCCAAAACCTTTGGTTTCATCGTTCTGCACGACGGAAGCTATTTCGAAACTCTGCAGATCGTATACCACGACGAGATGGAAAACTTCGCTGAGATTTCCAAAATGAACGTCGGCGCAGCCATCATCGTAAAAGGTACTCTGGTTGCTACTCCGCAGGCAAAACAGCCGTTTGAGATTCAGGCGACAGAAGTTACCGTAGAGGGCGCTTCCGCACCGGATTACCCGCTGCAGAAAAAACGCCACTCCATGGAGTACCTTCGTACTATTTCCCATCTGCGTCCGAGAACCAACACCTTCCAGGCAGTATTCCGTGTTCGTTCCCTCTGCGCTTATGCGATCCATCAGTTCTTCCAGGAGAGAGACTTCGTTTACGTCAACACTCCGCTGATCACTGGAAGCGACTGCGAGGGAGCCGGCGAGATGTTCCAGGTAACCACCATGGATCTTGACAATATTCCGAAAACCGAGGACGGCGCTGTTGATTTCACACAGGACTTCTTCGGAAAGAAGACAAGCCTTACCGTAAGCGGCCAGTTAAACGGCGAGACCTTTGCACAGGCATTCCGCAACATCTACACCTTCGGACCGACCTTCCGTGCAGAGAATTCCAACACCACCCGCCACGCAGCAGAGTTCTGGATGATCGAGCCGGAAATCGCTTTCGCTGATCTGGAGGACGATATGGAGCTTGCTGAGGCAATGCTGAAATATGTCATCCGCTACGTTATGGAGCATGCACCGGAAGAAATGCAGTTCTTCAACAGTTTCGTGGATAAGGGACTGATCGAGCGTCTGAACCATGTCGTAAATTCTGAGTTCGGCCGTGTAACCTACACCGAGGCTATCGAGCTTCTGGAGAAAAACAACGACAAATTCGATTACAAAGTATACTGGGGATGCGATCTGCAGACCGAGCATGAGCGTTATCTGACCGAGCAGATCTTCAAGAGACCGGTTTTCGTTACCGATTATCCGAAGGAGATCAAAGCGTTCTACATGAAGCTGAACGATGACAACAAGACCGTTGCCGCTATGGACTGTCTGGTTCCTGGCATCGGAGAGATCATCGGCGGAAGCCAGCGTGAGGACGATTACGAGAAACTGCTGGGACGTATGAAAGAGCTGGGACTTGCTGAGGAAGATTACGGATTCTATCTGGACCTCAGAAAATATGGTTCTACCCACCACGCAGGATTCGGACTGGGATTTGAGAGATGCGTTATGTATCTGACCGGAATGGGCAACATCCGCGACGTCATCCCGTTCCCGAGAACAGTAAACAACTGCGAGCTGTAAAAAGAAAATATAGAACTATTCAGAGCCATGCGAAATGGAAGAAAAGAATGCGAATCATGCTTGCATGAATGAGCGTTCTTTTCTGGAATTTCATATGGCGAGAAGCCATATCGAGATGTAGCGAAGCGAAATCGAGATGGGGCTCTGAATCGTTACGAGATTTAAAAATACGGATGCCGGGTGCAGTGGAATCCAATGTGGATTTAGTGCGCCTGACGTCCGTATTGTAGTAATAGAGAAAATGAGTTCAGAAAGGAGTGTGGCGTATGCGGTTTATTCATATTGCGGATGTGCATCTCGGCATGCAGCCGGATGCGGGATTTCCCTGGAGCGAGGAGCGCGGGGAGGCCATCTGGGAGAGCTTCCGGCGGATCATCCGCCTGGCCGGTCGGGAAAAGACGGACTTTCTGCTGATCGCGGGAGATCTGTTCCAGCGTCAGCCGCTGCTTCGGGAACTGAAAGAGGTTAATGATCTCTTTGCTTCCATCCCGGAGACGATCGTCGTGCTGATTGCCGGAAACCACGATTATGTGAAGCGGGAGAGCTTTTACCGCGGTTTCGACTGGGCAGACAACGTGGTAATGCTCCTGTCGCCGGAGCCGGACTGTGTTGAAGTTCCGGAGAAGAAGACGGCGGTGTACGGATGCAGTTACGACAAAAAAGAGATCCTGGAAAACCGGCTGGACGGCGTGCGGCCGGAGGGCAAAATGAAATATCATCTGCTGCTCGCGCACGGCGGCGATGCCCGCCACATGCCGTGGAATCCGGGCCGCATGGCGCAGGCTGGGTTTGATTATATTGCGTGCGGACACATTCATAAGCCGGGGATTCTTATTCCCGACAAAATGGCATACGCAGGCGCACTCGAACCGACGGATGAGACTCAGTTGGGGCCGCACGGCTACATCCGCGGAACGGTGGACGAGCACGGCACGCGGATTCAGTTTGTGCCGTTTGCCAGATATGAGTACGAAGATCTGGTGTTGAACGTGACGGAGGATCTGACACAGTATGCGCTGGAGACGAAGCTGACACAGGAGCTGGCGCTGCGGGAGGATGGGAAGATCCGGAAAATCATCCGCCTGAAACTTGTGGGGCACCGTGCCGCCGAGCTGGAATTTTCTCCGAAGCGGCTGATGGACTGCGGAAGAATTATCTCGGTGGAGGATGAAACACGCCCGGCGTATGATCTGGAACAGTTGAAGAAAACGTATGGCACGGGTCTGATCAGTGCCTACATTGAAGCATTTGAAACGAAGACGGATGTGCAGTCGCAGAAAGCACTCGACTATGGACTCGAGGCGCTGCTGGCGGCGCGCAGGAACGGCTGAAAAAAAGATTGCGGGAGGCGTAGAAGATGAAAATAGAAAAACTGGAAATCCGCAATTTTGGAAAAATGCAGAACCGCACACTGGAATTTTCCGATGGGATTCAGCTCATCAGCGGGGAAAATGAGAGCGGAAAATCGACCGTCCATACCTTCATCCGCAGCATGCTGTTCGGCATGACACGCGGCCGGGGGCGGGCGGCAAAAAATGATGTCTACAGTCGTTATGAGCCATGGGAAAATCCGGCATACTATGCGGGAGAGATGGTGTTTGAAAGCGGCGGCAAACGGTTCCGCCTGACACGGAATTTCGGGCGGCAGAACGCCGATACAAAGCTGGTGTGCCTGACGGACGGCGAGGTACTCTCCGTGGAGGACGGCGATCTTTCCATGCTGCTCGGCGGTGTCAGCGAAATTGTGTATGATAATACGGCTTCCATCGGGCAGTTAAAAGGCAGAACCGAGGAAGGGCTTGCAGACGAGCTGCGGAACTATATGGCAAATTACCAGGGGAGCAGCGATGGAGAGCTCGATGTGGCGGCGGCGCTGGATCTGCTGAAGCAGAAGAGAAAGCGCCTGGAGCAGGAACAGAAAAAGACGCTGGCGGGACTGGAAAAACGGAAGGAAGAACTTGAGACGAAAATTTCCATTTTTACGGAGGAGTGCCGTCAGAGCGAGGAGAATCTGCAGCAGGCGAAAGAGCAGATGAAGCGGGATATTTATCAGAAGGATGTGCCGATCGAACGGGTGCGGAAGATGAAAAAAGAATCTCGGAAGAGCCGCAAATGGGGTGCCGCGTGCGTGGCGCTGGCTGGATTTCTCTTGTTCTTATGCATTCTGCAGTTCTTCCATATTGATTCGCTGCTGACGAGAACGGGACTCGGGCTTGCGATTGCGGCGCTCTTGTATCTGGCGTACAGTTTGTTCCGCCACCGGAAAACGGAGGTCGAGCAGGTCGTGACGGAGCCGGAGGAGCAGGCGATCCGCCGCCAGCAGTGGAATGTGGACCGCCTGAAGCAGGAGCTTGGGCAGAAACAGACGGTGCTGTCGAATCTGCAGAGTGAATACGAGGAACTCTGCATTTCCATGACGGAAAAAGATCACCTGCAGGAGGAACTCGACGCGCTTTCCATGGCGGGGGAGACGATTCAGCGTCTCTCCGTGCAGATGCAGAGCCGGATTGGTGACCGCTTAAAACAGCAGATGTCAAAAACGCTGTCATCGCTGACGAACGGCCGCTATCTGCAGGTGAATATGGATGAGAATCTGCGGATCGGGCTCCACACCGCGGACGAGTACGTGCCGCTTGAGCAGGTCAGCCGCGGCACGATCGAGCAGGCGTACTTTGCACTCCGCATGGCGGCGATGGATGTGCTCTGCGGGGAAGAGGAGCTGCCGGTGATCCTCGATGAATCGTTTGCGTTTTATGATGAAAACCGGCTGAAAGAAACTTTGAAATGGCTGGCGGAAAGCCGGACGCAGGTGCTGCTCTTTACGTGTCAGAAGCGGGAGGAGGAAGCACTCTCGGAGATGGGAATTTCGTACCGGAAAATTGTGCTATAGATGCTGCGGCCCGCAGGAAATCTGTGAACTGCGGGCCGGGAAATAAAAGGAGAATAATATGCTGACAATAGGATGTCATTTATCATCGTCCAAAGGATACCTTGCCATGGGAAAAGAGGCGGTGTCCATCGGGGCGAATACCTTTCAGTTTTTTACAAGAAACCCGAGAGGAAGCAAAGCGAAAGCCATCGACGAGGCGGATGTCGCAGCGTTTCTTTCCTACAGTAAGGAGCATGGAATCGAACAGATTCTGGCGCATGCGCCGTACACGCTGAATCCGTGCTCGAAGGATGCGCACACGAGAGAGTTTGCATGGATGACGATGGCGGATGATCTGAAGCGGATGGAATACACGCCGGGAAACTGCTACAATTTCCACCCGGGCAGCCACACCGGACAGGGTGCGGAAGAGGGAATCTGTCTGATTTCGGAGATGCTGAACGAAATTTTAAAACCGGAGCAGACGACCACTGTGCTGCTCGAGACGATGGCAGGAAAAGGAACCGAGGTCGGAAGATCGTTTGAGGAGCTGGCGGCGATTCTGGATCGCGTGGAATTAAAAGACCACATGGGCGTCTGCCTGGATACGTGCCATGTGTACGATGCAGGATACGATATTGTGGATCACCTCGATGATGTGCTCGAGGAGTTCGACCGCGTGGTGGGACTTTCGAGGCTGAAAGCAATTCATCTGAACGACAGCAAGAATCCGTTTGAGAGCCATAAGGACCGCCATGAGAAGATCGGCGAGGGATCGCTGGGGCTTGCGGCATTTGAGCGGATCGTGACGCATCCGGCGCTTGCGGGACTGCCGTTCTATCTGGAAACACCGAATGAGCTGGATGGATATGCGAAAGAGATCGCGCTGCTGCGCGGGTTTGCGAAATAGAGGAAGAAGGTAAGAGAAAGTGGAAAACCAAAGAGAGAAGAACAGAAAAGCATTTTCTGGCGACAGAAGTGAGAGAGTGACCGGAAAGAAAAAGGAAGATTTTCGGGAGAACAGAAAGAAAACCGGTGATGGGAAAGTTGAAAAATTCCATATGAACCAGGAGAAAAACAAAACCGGAAAACGGGGAACGTTTGGACAGGACAAAGGAAAGAAAAACGGGAACAATGCGGAGCCGGTGAAGAAATTCAGAAAAGAAGAGAAAGCAGCACCGGCAAAGGCAGAGCAGAAAAAGGGCGCATCCTCGTCGAAATCGAAATGTCCATACCAGAAAAAATGCGGCGGATGCACGTATCTGAAACTTTCCTATGAGGAGCAGCTTGCGAAAAAAGAGCAGTTCATTAAGAAAACACTGAAAGGCATTGTCCCGGTCAAAGGCATGGTCGGCATGGAAAATCCCTACCATTATCGGAATAAAGTCAACTCCGCCTTTGCACGCAAAAAAGACGGAACGATCGTATCCGGAATCTACGAAAAAGGAACGCACAAAGTAGTCCCGGTCGAAGAGTGTCTGCTTGAGGATCAGCGCGCCGATGCCATCATCCGCGATATCCGCAGTCTGCTGAAGAGCTTCAAAATCATGATCTACAACGAAGACAGCGGCTACGGCCTCCTGCGCCACGTCATGGTGCGCACCGGTTTTGCCTCCGGAGAAATCATGGTCGTCCTCGTCTGCGTATCGCCGGTCTTCCCGTCGAAGAACAAGTTCGTGAAAGCCCTGCGCAAGCTCCACCCGGAGATCACGACCATCGTACTGAACGTCAACGACCGCACCGACAGCATGGTGCTCGGAAAACGCGACATCGTCCTCTTCGGACGCGGCTACATCGAAGATGAACTCTGCGGCTGCACCTTCCGCATCTCCCCGCAGTCCTTCTACCAGGTCAACCCGGTTCAGACAAAGAACCTGTACGAAAAAGCCATCTCCCTGGCCGGCCTTACCGGAAACGAGCGCGTCATGGACGCCTACTGCGGAATCGGAACCATCGGCCTGATCGCATCCCGTGACGCCAGAGAAGTCATCAGCGTAGAACTGAACCCGGACGCTGTCCGCGATGCCGTAACAAACGCCAAACGAAACCAAATCAAAAACGTCTCCTTCTACCAGAACGACGCCGGCGCCTTCATGGTCTCCATGGCCGAAAAAGGCGAAAAAGCCGACGTCGTCTTCATGGACCCGCCAAGAGCCGGCAGTGATGAAGCCTTTCTGTCCTCTGTCGTAACCCTTTCACCGAAAAAAGTGGTCTACGTCTCCTGCAATCCGGAGACATTGGCGAGAGACCTGTGGTATCTGACGAAACACGGATATAAGGCAGAAGAGGCATGGGGGTATGATATGTTCGCGTGGTCGGAGCATGTGGAGACGGTAGTCTTGATGTCAAAGAAAGAGAAATAAATAGCGAAAAGTAGCGTATTTACGGGCTTTTTTTGAGATTAGGCAATAGCTCATGAAAGTCCGTATTTCTTATATTGAAACATATCTACTGAAAAAACGGTCAAAGGGTTTAGGCTGTGGATTAGATGTTATGAAAAAGCGTTAAGCATGAATCAGTAAATACAAGGAGGAATTAATATGGATTGGGCTATATTGATATTTGAAATTTTATTGACAGTTGCAGTGTTTTTAATTGGTTTGTTTGTCAAAAATTATCTTCCTTCATACATGGATGAAAAAGGTAAGAATTTAGCAACTAAAGAAGACATAGAAGAAATTACAAGAAAGACCGAGGAAGTCCAGCAAGAGTTCCGTGAAGGATTTGAACTTTTTTCAAATGATGTAAAGTTCAAATATGATTTCTTTTATAAACAGTACTCTGAGTTATACTGCAAATTGTATGCGATTATTATTCAGTCTGAGTATGTTAGGCATTTTATAGAACTGACAGATAAAAGAAATATACCTTTTGAAGAGGCTCCTTTTTTAGAAATTACGCCAACACACAAGGAAACTACTACTTTCAATATAAGCAAAGCAAATGGTTCATCTGTTACAAGAAAAACAGAAGAGATTGAAACACCGATATCGCAGTTTAACAAGAAAGAGTTGTGTGATTACATAATAAGCAATGGCAGTTTGGCTTCACAAAAACTGTTAAAGCTTGCGGTTGCATATAGATTTGCCGCAGACCATTATTCGGGAAATGGTTCAGGTGGAAGTATTGATGTTAAAGATATTGCTGATGAAGAAGAATTCAGAATGATAAAAGATATAGTCGTTGCAATTGTGCAGGACTATAATCTGTTAAGAAAAGAATTGAAATTGGATTATAATGAAAACGAAATAAAGACTGGTATTCCAGAATTATAAATTAAAACCCTCTCAACCATCATGGGTGGGAGGGTTTCGTGCGTGTATGATGTTAATATAAACTTCACAATTTAATACTACATTTATTCTTGTAATACTACATTTGTTGTGATACATTATTACTACAAGGAGGGAGCTTGATGGATACTTATAGTGTTAAGGAAATAGCAGATATGCTAAATACAAATCCAGAAACCGTAAGAAGATGGATTCGTTCAGGTAAGCTAGAAGCAATTCAAGAATCGAGAAAAGGCGGAAATGTAGTAACAAAATCAATGCTTGATGCTTTTCTTAAAACCTCTCCAAAGTACGCCGGTATTGCTACAGGGTTATTGGCTTCGCCAGTCGGCTTAACAACAGCTACAGCTGCGATTGTTGGAGGCATTCTTGCTCAACAGCTTATAAAGAATGATGAGATAAAAAATGCTCACGTTAATACTTCAGAAATACGTAAGTTGTTGTTAGGCAATATCCAATCTTCCAAAGAAATTATTGCTAGAAAGAAAAAGAGTATCAAGCATCTTCAGGAAGAGATTGACGAAGAACAACAGCGTATTAATGAAGCAGAAAGACTTATAAAAGAGCTCGATGAAAAGACTAAAAGTCAAGAGGAGGAATAGTATGGCTCAGAATTGGGATTATGCAGAATTATCAAAAGATGCAAAAGTAGCAGGAGGCCCAGAAAAGTATGTTGAAATGCTGGAGCTTGCAAGCAAAGAGGCAGGTAAAATGGAGATGCTGCCTTGGCTTGGAGTAGCGGCAGTTGGTGCTTCATTATTGACTGCGGCAACTATTAAAGTTGTTGACTATTTCAAATCGAGAAAGAAGAACAACGAAACCGAAATAGAAAAAGCAAAAGCAGAAATCATAAATGGTATTAAAGAATATGATGCTGCACATCCAGATGAAGAAGGAGGTAGCGAAGATGAGTGAAAGATTTCCGGGATTTGATTGGTACTGTGACCGTTGTAATGCCTATTTGAATGACCAACTGGGATTTGATGACCATCATTATGTGTGGAAGTGTACCGAATGTGGTCATAAGAATAGTATTTCCACTGATGATATTTATGAATCAGAAGAAGACTTTAGAAACTATAACAAATAATTTAAGGGAGCGAAAAGATGACTAGAGAAGAATTAAAAGAACAGATTGATGAGCTTATGCGACAGTATGCTGATGAAGAAATTGATGGAGCTACATACGCACAAAAGATGATGGAGTTAACTTCATCTGCTCAGAACGATAACGATTAAACTTGATTATTCGATAATGTGCTGAGGTGGTCAAACTATGCCTTATAATTACAAGGCATGGAGTTTCCTGTTGTGTTTGTAGATTCATTAGGGAATGTTCCGAGAAAAAGCTATAAGGATATCCTAAATAAAATTGAAGGAAGATATTACCATAGAGAGACATTTGAACCATACGACGAAATGAAACTCTTTGATTTCTGGAGATTGTATTATACAGCCTTTTCCAGAGCACAGGATTTATTGGTGCTAACCTGTAACGAAGATAAGAAAACACCAAGTAAGTATATTAAAGAAGTTTATGGCGAGCTTCAAAGTGTGGAGGCACTTGATCTTTCTGAGTTTACTTTTCATACAGTAAAGAGCGTGAATTTGAAAAATACTTTTTCGTTCACATCACATATTGCTGTTTATGAGACCTGTGCCCTTCAGTACAAATTTTATAAAGAATTGGAATTTATGCCTATTCGTCAGGGAGCTATGTTATTCGGTACCCTGGTTCATGAAACGATTGAAGACGTACATCGTGCAGCACTTAGACATGAGACCGAAAAAATAACCAAGGATAATATTACTAGTTGAGCTTTCAACCAAAGAAACAGTAATTGATGATATCAAAGATCAGATGAGATATAGCAGGTTTTCATTGATTGGCGAAATTTCACGCTATATGAACTTGTCGTGTGTTTTAATTAGTCGAATTCTTTCTGAGGCTATTGATGAATTTGACAACTTAGTTAAAGCAGTAAATAAGCATAACGAAGTATTGGATGATGTAATTATACCCAAAATCTTCAACACACTTTATGAGGTTAAATCTGAGCAGAAGAATGAGGATGTGGATGTAATATTACTAAAAGAGCCAAAAGATTCAGGATATTATGAGTTCTCTGCCGATGAGAATTTGGTGATAGAAAAAGATCATAATAGTTTTAGTCCTGAGGAAATCAAGAAAAGCTTTCATGCCGACACATATTGCTTTGATTCAAAGCCGGAGAAGGAATGCTTCTTACAGTATATTTCAAGTAAAAAGGTCAAAGAAATATACTTTACTGGTATGTTTACGGCCAATCAGGGAGATTTATTTGTTCAGTATTATGATCCAGAATCAAAACGTATTAGGCAGTATTATCCGGATTTCTTGGCTAAGATGAATGATGGTTCATATCAGCTTATTGAGGTCAAGGGTGACAATATGATCGATGATGAAGTCGTAAAGGCAAAGGCAGAGGCCGCAGAGGAGATGTCTGTCGCAAGCGGTATGAAATATGTTATGTATGCGGGCAGTGTACTCATGAAGCAAAATGTATTAGAGCATCCGCCTGTGACATATTCCGATGAGCCGTCACCTTTGCTTATGGTAGCTGAAGACCCCGTGCCTTACGGCAAGTAATGATCTTAGAAGGTTGCTACTGGATATAGATATAAAAGAGGAGGGCGTAAACATGCCAACAACGATAGAAGTAAATAAACAAAGCGTGGAAGCGCTCCTGGGTAGCGGAAAATCAAAACCGTTTGTTATTCCTGAGTACCAGCGACCATATGCTTGGACAGATGAACAGGTAGAAACACTCTTTGAGGATTTATGGGATTTTACTGCTACAAGTGGCGGTACAGAAAGAGAGAGTTCCTATTTCCTCGGAAGTGTGGTTTCCTACGAAAATGAAGATGGTGAGCAGGAAATAATCGATGGACAGCAACGTATTACGTCTTTGTTTCTGCTGCTGTGTGCGATTTATACGAAGCTTGTTGCTACGCCTGCATCAGAGAGAACGGCAGAGGCCAATAACTTTATTGGAAAGATTGAGCCTACCATCTGGAGAACCAATAAACTTACCGGAATGGTGGATTTCAAAAATATCCTTTTGACATCACGAGTTGTGAATAACGAAGGAAATGAAATTTTGCGATCAATCTTGGAAACCGGAAAAGCGGATGAGGATGCGAAAGACAACTATTCGAAAAACTATCGCCATTTTCAAGAGCTGTTTGATAAGCATTCCACTGAGAATCCATTGATGGTATATCAGTTTATTTATGCGCTCCTGAACCAGGCTATTCTGCTGCCTATCACAGCAGATACCCAGGATACTGCGTTGACTATTTTCTCAACGTTGAATGATAGAGGTCTTCCTCTGTCGGACGCAGATATTTTTAAGGCAAAGATTTACAACCAACTTGCGCCGGATGATAAGAAGGCATTTATCGACCGCTGGAAAGATTTAGATGAGCAGTCTACTGATGCGAATGAAAGTATTCAACAGCTGTTCTACTATAATATGTTTTATTATCGCGCACTGGATAAGGATACGAAGACGACTACTCCTGGCGTCAGGAAGTATTATGCGGCTAATAAGTTTGAGCGCTTGTATAAGCCTGAATTGTTGGACACTCTTTTTGTTATCCTGAATCTGTGGAAGGTTGTAAACAAAGGAGAGGAACTTGAAGATGAAGCCTGGTCCAAGAATATTAAAATAAGGCAGACACTGGATATTCTGACTTCATATCCGAACGAGTACTGGAAATACCCGGTTGTTATTTACTATGTTTGCTATAGGAATGAAGAAAATTTTGAAACACGATTTGCTCGGTTCTTGAATAAGCTGCTCATGGAGCTGATGACAAAATACTTGATGATACCGACAATCAATGCTGTAAAGCCGGATATCCTGAAGCTGAATTCTGCAATTGTAGCATCGGATATACCTACGTTTGAGTTTAAGACTGTCGATATGACACAGCTGGAGCCGTATATCCAGAATCCGAATCGTAATGCAGTGCGTATGCTTCTGAAGACGCTTGCGTATGAACATCAGGATGATCTGCTTCCGGCTAAGTGGGAGATAGAACATATCTTTCCGCAGAAGTGGCAGACGAATTATTTCCCGGATGAGCCAGACGCAACCATCAAAGAGAGAATTGAGCATATAGGAAACAAACTCCCATTTGAAAAGAAGCTGAACATTGTCGCTGGTAATGGATATTTTGGCAAGAAGAAAAAAGAGTACACCTCTTCCAAGATTGTAATTACCAAGGCAATGGGAACCTCTGATGTAATGGATTGGAATCTGGAATCCATCACGAAACGCGATATTCGCGTATCTGATGAGGTGATCGAAATTATGAAGAGATGGGATAACGAATATTTGGACGTTCCGGCTAGTGAGGGTAAGGCAGAAGAACCTTCTGAGGAAGAATTGGCTCAGATTGAGAAATTTAAGAAGAATGGCTGGATCTAGTGATAAGAAAAAGGGAGGCATTTCATTTGGCAAAGAAAAAAGATGAGATAACCATCCGCTCAAGCGCAGCGGAATACCTGACCTATGTTGCCTCTGTAGGTGATCAGCAGGACAGCATAGAAATGCGCTATGAGGATGAAAATATATGGCTGACACAGAAGATGATGGCCACATTGTATGATGTTGGTTTACCGACGATAAATGAACATATTAAAAAAATATACGCAGATAGTGAATTGGAAGAGGCTGCAACTATTCGGAATTTCCGAATAGTTCAAACCGAAGGTTCTCGTCAGGTCACACGCGATACCAAGCACTATAGCCTTCAAATGATCATTGCCGTAGGCTTTAAGGTCAATTCTGAGCGAGCGGTACAGTTCCGTAAATGGGTAAACCAGATCGCTAAAGACTACACCATCAAAGGCTGGGTGATGGATGATGAAAGGCTGAAGCGAGGAACGTATCTGACTGAAAAGTATTTTGATGAACAGTTAGAGCGTATTCGTGAGATCCGTGCGAGCGAAAGAAAGTTCTATCAGAAGATCACCGATCTGTATGCTACAGCCATTGATTATGATAAGAATTCTGCAACGACGAGAAGATTCTATGCGACCGTTCAGAATAAAATGCATTACGCAGTTCATGGACATACAGCAGCTGAGCTGATCGTGGAAAGAGCCGACCACACAAAGGAACATATGGGATTAACTACCTGGGCAGATGCTCCTGATGGAAAGATTAAGAAAAGCGATGTCACGATTGCGAAGAATTATCTGAGTCAGGATGAAATGAAGCAGCTGAATCGTATGGTTACGGCATACCTGGATTTTGCGGAAAACATGACATTACGGCATATTCCGCTTACGATGCAGGATTGGGAAAAAAGGCTCAATAGCTTCATTGAAATGTTTGATTACGGTATTTTACAGGATGCAGGCAAGGTGACAGCGGAAATTGCAAAGCTTCATGCTGAGACAGAATTTGAAAAATACCGCGTGATCCAGGACAGATTATTCATGTCCGACTTTGATAGGTATATGCTGGAGTTGGAAGAAAGCGCAAAGAAATAGGGACAATATTTCAGGTCGAGACGGTGAAATCCGGCAATTCAACCTTGTCGAGTGTATGGGCTCATCTGAGATAATCACCGGCATGTTATGAGGATATAAGTCGACCTTCACTGTCTCAACTGTCGAGACAGTGGCAGGGAGCAGCAGTGTAGACTTGCCTTGCATTATATAGGTAGGAAGGATCTTATGCTGACTTGTTCCCATAGACTTCAATGGTTAAGACCGTGATATGAATGTCAAATTTGCCACAGATTGCATCGGTTTGAAGCCATGAATGCGCGGTTTCAGAAGGTGTGGACATGTTTCCGTTTTGACAGGATATGTTTCCGCGAACGGGCACAATACCAGACATCAATCAGAAGGTATCGTGCCATGTGTAGACAGTCTGTTTACTAACGCGAAAGAAGGCTTAATACAACAGAAGAAAATAATTTCGTGAAACAGACGAAGAGGCTTGTCTGAAAAAAGAAGGAATGAAAAAACAGGAGAGGAAAAAAGAAACATGGCAGTAAATAAAAATGGAATCGTAGTATTAGGAGCAGTTTTTGTGGATATCAAAGGTTTTCCAGAGAACATCTACGTCCCGGACGGCAGAAACGCCGGCCATGTCGAATATATCCACGGCGGTGTGAGCCGAAACGTGGTGGAGGACATCGCAAATCTGGAGTTGCGCCCGACTTTCCTTGGAATTGCGGACAATACCGCACTCGGCGAGGATGTTGTGCGCAAACTGCAGCGCCATAAAGTCAACACCGAATACATGAAAGAAATCCCGAACGGTATGGGAACATGGCTTGCTGTCTTCGATCACAACGGTGATCTGGCGGGCTCCATTTCCCAGCGCCCGAACCTGATGCCGATTCTCAATATTCTGGAAGAAAACGGAGATGAAATTATCGAAAACTGCGATTCTGTTGTGGCGGAGATCGATATGGACAAAGAGATCATCAAAAAGCTGGTACAGCTCTGTGAAAAGTATGATAAAAAATTGTACGGCGTTGTCAGCAACATGAACATTGCGGTCGGCAGACGCGATCTTCTGCAGAAATTTGACTGCCTGATCTGCAACCAGCTCGAGGCAGGTGTTTTCTTCTCCGACGATTACAGTGAGAAAACACCGGCCGAGATGGAAAAGATTCTCGCCGAGCGCCTGAAAGCGGCGAATGTTCCGGCCATGGTCGTAACAATAGGCGGCGACGGAGCGGTTTATGCGGAAGCAGGCGGAGAGAGCGGCTTCTGCCCGGCGCAGAAAGTACAGGTAAAAGATACAACAGGAGCCGGTGATGCGTTCTGTGCAGGTGTTTCCGCCGGTCTGACCTATGGAAAAACGCTTGGCCAGGCAGTTGAAATCGGTACGCGTCTTGCTGCATCTGTCATCACATCGTCGGAAAATGTCTGCCCGCGCTTCCGCCCGGAAGAGTTCGGCATCGAGGCATAAAGGGGGGCAGAAATGAAGTTACTGTACGGAACCGGCAACCCGGCAAAACTCGACGCGATGCGTCACCGCCTTGCGGGTCTTGGGATTGAACTGATCGGCCTCAAAGATCTGAACGGTGCAGAACTGCCGGAGATTGTTGAAGATGGGAAAACACCGCTGGAAAATGCCAGAAAAAAAGCGGAAGCTTATTTTGACGCACTTCGCATGCCGGTATTCTCTTGCGATTCCGGTCTGTATTTCGATGGCGTATCCGAGGACGACCAGCCCGGTGTTCATGTGCGGACCGTGAACGGAAAGTATCTGTCCGATGAAGAAATGACCGCACATTACGCCGCCCTTGCGGAAAAGTACGGCGGCCTGATGGGACGCTACAAAAACGCAGTTTCGCTGATCCTGGATGCGGACCACCGCTATGACGCGATGGACCTGTCAATGGAGAGCGCTCCTTTCCGCATGGTCAGCACACCCCATCCGATGAGCAAAAAAGGCTTTCCGCTCGACCGTCTGTCGATCGATCTGCGGACCGGAAAATATTATTACGATCTGAATGAGAAAGAAGCCGCGCTCGATCAGCTTGCCGTGGAAGACGGTTTTCTGCAGTTTTTTGAGCGGGCAATGGAGGAATACCATAAAATGGAACGATATGAACTTCGAACCATCCGCCAGGATGAAATGGAACAGGGCGTTGCCATTGAGCTGGCGTGCTTTCCGCCGAATGAGGCGTGCTCCGAGAAGAGTATGCGCGAGCGGGTGCAGTACGCGCCGGAGCTGTTTCTGGCGGCAGTAGACAAAGAAAACGGAAAAATCGCCGGAACGCTGAACGGACTTGCAACAAACGAGACAAAATTCCGTGATGCCTTTTTCGATGAAATCAGTCTGTACGACCCAAAGGGTGAAAACGTTATACTGCTGGGCCTCAGTGTCCTGCCGGAATACCGCGGCCAGGGAATCGCCCGCGCGCTGATGGAAGAGTACAGCCGCCGGGAACAGAAAAACGGAAGAAAACAGCTCATTCTGACCTGCCTGCAGGATAAGGTGGAGATGTACAAAAAGATGAATTTCCGCGACGAGGGAATCTCCGCATCCACCTGGGGCGGCGAGGAATGGCATGATATGACGAGAAAATTAAACGATTAAGAATTTTACAGAGAAAATCTCTTGTGTTAAAGTTTGCTGTAAGCGTTATAATCGGTGAGATCGTGAACGTCTGCGCAGACGAGAGCGTTCTGACCGACGGAAAGATCGATCCGAAAAAACTGAAACCGATCGCCTTCGATCCGGTCAACAACACCTACCTCGCCATGGGTGATAATATGTAAAAATTTTATATATTCCCCTTGACAAACCACCTCCGCAGTCTTATGATATGTATAAAATTTATATATATAAATATTTTACATATCAGAAACTGACGGAGGTGGTTTTTTATGTATTTTCCGGTATCAGCACTGCTGATCGAATTTATGATCCTGTCGATTGTGAACCGGGAAGATTCCTATGGATATGAGATCAGCCAGACTATCAAGCTGGTTGCCGACATCAAAGAGTCGACCCTGTACCCGATCCTGAAAAAACTGGAAAAAGCAGGCTACGTGATAACGTATTCCGCAGAGTACCAGGGCAGAAAACGGAAGTATTATTCGATTACAGAAGAGGGAAAAACACAGATGGCGTACCTGCAGGGCGAATGGAAGTCCTACCGTGACACCATTGACGACATCATCGAGGGGAGGAAAAAAGGATGACAAGTGGGGAATACCTGAATCAATTGCAGAAGTATCTGAAAAAACTTCCGCAGAGTGATTATGAAGATGCAATGGAGTACTTCACCGAGTACTTCGCGGACGCCGGCCCGGAAAAGGAGCAGGCGGTAATAGAGGAGCTTGGAACACCGAAACAGGCGGCTGCTGAGCTGATGATGAATCTTCTGGACAGAAAGATAGACGAACGAGAGGCCATGGAGCAGGAGGAAAAACGGAAAGAGAAGAAAAAAACGACAGGCGCGAACGTTGTCTGGATCGCGATTCTCGCTCTGTTTGCAGCTCCGATCGGAGCGCCGATCCTGATCAGCATTCTCATCGTTCTGCTTTGTGCGGCCCTCTGCGTGGCACTGCTTGACATGAGCGTCTTTCTGATCGCAGTTGTCGGCGTGGTTGTTGGCGTCAAGATGCTGCTGCGCGGTATCCTGGCAGTTTCAGTTTCCTTCGGCGGTTTCTGTTTTATCACCGGAATGGGAATTTTACTGATTGGAATCAGCATTCTGTGCGCGGCGTTCGGCGTATACTTTGCAAAATGGATGGGACAGCTGTTTGTATGGTGCACACGTAAGGTAACAAAAAAAGGAGGCAGCAGATCATGAAAAATTGGACAAAAACAGCATTACTGACAGGATGCGCCTGCTGCATTGCCGGTGCGGCGCTGATGTTCTGCGGCTGGACGGGCGGCGGAAAAGCATATGCGGAAACGTATGACCTGAATGCCATGAGCGGTTCTGTGACAAAAGCAGACGGCATTTCTGTGCAGGGGAAGACAAAGATTGAAGATTTTGATGAACTGCAGACAGATCTTGCCATCGGCGACCTGCGTGTCCTTCCATCCGGCGACGATTCCTGCTATCTTTCCTGGCGGGTTCCGTCGAAAAAGGGAAAAACCGTCGTGGAGTACAGCGTGCGGGACGGTGTTCTGAAGATTGAAGAAACGAAAGCTGTATCAAACTACATTCACGTCGATATTGACTTTATGGGAGAAGTATTAAGCGGCGGAAAAGAGGACGAAACAGGTGTTGTCCTGTATCTGCCGGAAAAGAAAGTGCTGAAAAAAATGGACGTAACCATGGAATTCGGCGATGTGCAGATGAACGGAGTCCAGGCAGAAAGCGGAAGGATTCAAAGTGATGACGGCGATATCACACTTTCCGGATGCAGAATGCAGAATATTAAACTGGAAGCGGACTACGGTGATGTTGAACTGAAGAGCGGAACGTGGGAGAATGGATCGATCACGCTGGATGATGGTGATGTGAAAATCCAAAATACGAAGCTTTCTGGGGAAGTGCCGGTGGAAAACTCCTACGGTGATATTGACCTGGAACTGAGTAAAAAAGATCTGGAACAGCTGGAAATTACAGCAAAGACAGATTTTGGGGAGATCGATGTACCGGATACCATGGAGAATCTGCTGCAGAAAGAGGAGGATGAGCAGAGCTTTTCTTATGCACCGGATCAGGCTGCGGGCAGAATCAAACTGATGACAAAGGATGGTGATATCTCGCTGGAAAACGATTAAGCGTTTGTGACTGTTCAGGGCTATACGAAATTCCGAAAAAATCGCGAATCATGCTTGTTTGAATGAGTGCCTTTTTGAAATAAGACAAAAGTGATAAAAAAGCAGGAGGCTGTTTGGCTGGTTTCACTAAGAAAAAGAGAAACGACCCAAACAGCCTCCTGTTTTTTTGTGCTTAAATTCGCAGTATTTCACTTGATTTGTGGGTTGCGGTGCTTTAAAATGAAAGTAATAAGGCATTGTGGAACGGGCTCCACAGACCGGCAGCGGGGGAAGAAGCCGGAACAAGTCAGAGAAAACAGCCCAGTGTAAGAATAGGAGTTAGGAGAAACTATGGCAAGTATTAGAGATGTCGCGATCAAAGCGGGAGTAGGAATCGGAACGGTATCCCGTGCGCTCAATGGAAGCGGATACATTTCCGAAGAAACAAAACAGAAAATCATGCAGGCAGTGGAGGAACTGAACTATAAACCAAATGAGCTTGCCCAGAACCTGTTCCACAATAAGTCCGGTTTTGTCGGAATTGTTGTTACGAACCTTTCACACCCGTTCATGGCATCTCTGGTCAAGCATGTCGAGAACAATCTGTACACCAACGGCTACAAGTGCATGCTCTGCGAGGTGGGAGAGAATCAGAACCGCATCGAGGAATTTGTGGAAATGCTGCAGCGAAATGTCATGGATGGTATCATCTGCTGTGCGGACATTCCGCCGTCTATCAGTCTGGCAGAAATCCACCGTCCGATTGTCATGGTTGATCGCTACGTCGCCGAGGGGATCCCGTGTGTACATTCCGACCATAAGCGCGGCGGTGAGCTTGCGGCGCAGGCACTTTTGAGCGCCGGATGCAAGAACGTGATCTATTTTGCATCGAGTGCAACAGAGCGCGGTTACTCGATGGATCGTTACCGACGGTTTGCAGAAGTCTGCAAACAGCATAAATGTAAAGTTACAGCGATTGATGCCGGAAGCAAAATTCCGAATTTTCAGACCGGCTCGATGATCTGGAAAAAATATATCAGCCACTTTGATGGAATTGATGGACTTTTTACAGCCGATGTCACAGCGGCAGTGTGCATGAAGATGCTGCAGAAAAAAGGAATCAAGATTCCGAAAAAACTGAAAGTGGTCGGCTATGACGGCCTGGATTTTACCCGCTTTTTGACACCGGAACTGACGACGGTCCGTCAGAATGTGCCGGAAATCGCCAAGCGGAGCGTAGATACGGTCATCCGCATGATTGACGGAAAGAAGATTGAGGAAATGGAACAGATTGTAGATGTGACCTTCCGAAAAGGGGAAAGTACCTGAAAATAACGAAACAGGGAAGCACTGAATTTTGGATTATTTTCCGGGAATGCAATAAAACAGAAGAAGAACAGATATCAGAGACATTCGATCTGAAAAGAAAGGGTGTCTCTTTTTCATGCATAAAATTGTTACGGAAACAGTTGCAATTGTCGAAAAAATAGTGAAAAACGGAAAAGTGGAACATATGGAACAAAAACGCATGGAACAGAGAAAAATGTGGAACAGTGGAATGGGAGAAGAAAAGAAATAAGTGTGGAGTTTTTGAAAAAGTTAGGTGCATATTGCACAAAAACACGAAATAAAAATTGTGAAAATGTTGAAAACGACGAAAAAATATTGGAATTTCGTTGACATTGGGCGAACTGCGTACTATGATACAGATATGGAACAGGTTCCACAAGACAAAGTGCCGAAACGGAAACAATGCAAATGTGGAACAAAAAGCGGTTGGTAAAGCTTTTAGAGAAATAAGGAGGGAACTATGAAGAAAAAAACGTCATCGCCGAAAACGGCAGAAAGTGGAAAATTGAAAAAAGCGCTCTCGTGTTGGCAGCTGTACATCCTGCTGATTCCTGCACTGATCTGGCTGATCGTTTTTGCTTACTATCCAATGTACGGCCTGATCATCGCCTTTAAAGATTTTAAAGGCCGCATAGGAATCATGGGAAGTCCGTGGGCAGATCCGATCTTCAAGTATTTCGAGATGTTCTTCAGTACCAGTATTGCCATGACGGCAATCAAGAACACGATCATCATCAGTCTGGAGAGCCTGATCATCGGATTCCCGATTCCGGTTATCTTCGCACTCTTACTGAACCAGGTACAGAGAAGCGGACCGAGACGAATCATCCAGACCATCTCCTACGCACCGTACTTTATGTCAAACGTAGTTGTAGTCAGCCTGATTTCCGTACTGTTTTCCGCAAACGGTCTTGTAAACCACGCAGTTATGGGAGCCGGCGGAAAAGCAATCATGTTCACCAGCCTTCCGGAGTACTTCCGCAAACTCTTCATCGGAAGTAACATCTGGCAGACGATGGGATTCAACGCCATCATCTTCATCGCAGCACTGACCGCAATCAGCCCGGAGTATTACGAAGCAGCAACGATGGATGGTGCTTCCAGATTTCAGAAAATCCTTTACATTGATTTACCTCTGATTATGCCGACCATCATCCTGATGCTGATCCTTCAGGTAGGTAACATTATGAACGTGGGATATGAGAAAGCTTATCTGATGCAGAACGGTACCAATACAACCGTCAGTGAGATCATCTCGACATACGTATACAAAGTAGGTCTCCAGACCGCACAGTACAGTTTTGCGACAGCCGTTGGCTTATTTAACTCCGTTGTAAACTTCATTATTCTGGTTATCACAAACGCAGTTGCAAAGAAGACCAGCGATATCAGTATTTTCTAAGAGTCAGGGGGCTTGAAAAATGGCAAATAATAACACTGTGAAAAAGAAAAAAGTAAAAATGAGTACGGGAGACAAGGTCTTTACCGTGATCAATACCATCATCATGATCCTTGTCTGTATTGCAATTGTATATCCTCTGTATTACGTGCTTCTGGCATCTGTTACAGACCCGGTTGTTGTAAGTTCCGGTAAATTCCTTCTCTATCCGGAAGCGTGGTACACCAACGGATATGCAACCACACTGAAATATCAGCCGCTCTGGACCGGCTATGCAAATACCATCAAATATACCGTATTAGGAACGCTGATTTCCCTGGTCTGCACCATTCCGGCCGGCTATGCACTTTCCAGATACGATATGGTAGGAAGAAAACCGATCATGTTCCTGTTCACCTTCACGATGTTCTTCAGCGGCGGTATGATTCCGATGTACTTAACCGTACAGCAGCTGCACATCTACAACACAACATGGGCTATGGTTCTTCCGGTAGCAGTATCCGCTTACAACCTGATCGTATGCCGCTCCTTCTTTGAAAGCGGTATTCCGGTCGAGCTTCTCGAAGCAGCAAAAATCGACGGCTGCAGCGACTTTGGATTTTTCTTCAAAATTGCAATTCCGCTGTCGAAAACCATCATCGCAGTTATGTGTCTGTTCTATGCAACTGCAATGTGGAACCAGTTCTTCAACGCGCTGATGTTCCTGCAGGATGACAGCAAGATGCCTCTTCAGGTCGTTCTTCGAAACCTGGTACTGATGAACCAGTCCAACCAGATGGGAAGTAGTGCTTCTGAGATGGTAACAAAACAGAAACTGGCTGAGCAGTTAAAATACTGTGTTGTAGTTGTTTCCGCATTCCCGCTGCTGTGCGTATATCCTTTCCTGCAGAAATACTTCGCAAAAGGTGTTACGATCGGTGCAGTCAAGGGCTGATACAGAAAAGAAAAGTTATCGTTACAAAAGTTATCGTTACAGAGTTCATGGCTGCAGCAGACATGATTTTATAGTAGAAACACAAAAATACTAACGTATTTCACTGCCGAAAAGGCAGCAAAATAAAGGAGGAACAACATGAAGAAAAAAATCGTATCCGTATTACTGGCAAGCCTTATGGTAAGCAGCATGCTCGCAGGCTGTGGAAACAGCTCAGGCAGCTCAAGCAGCTCCGGTGCAGGAAGCACAGGAGGAGACACCACATCCGCATCCGGTACAGAAGCAGGTGACACAGGTCTCACAGCAGAAGAGCAGGAAGCAGTTGATGAGGGAATCATCCAGCTCGATGGTACCCTTCCGATCATCAAAGATCCGGCAAAATTCGAAGAGAAATACGGAAAAATTTCCGCTCTGATCGTAAACACTGCAGACAGAACCGTAGAAGTAGGCGACCTGGCTATGTGCCAGAAATGGTTCGAGGACACAGGAGTAGAGTTTGACTGGCAGCCGATCCCGCAGGAGAGCGCAACAGAGAAAATCAACCTGATGCTTTCTTCCGGACAGGATCTTCCGGATGTATTCTGGAACTTCGGCGATGGTAAATCCGGAAACACCGTAGTTCAGTACGCAGACCAGGATGTATTCCTTCCGACCGAAGGCCTGATCGAAGAGTACATGCCAAACCTGAAAGCATTCCTCGATGACAATGAGCAGTATCAGCTTGAGATCACCGCTCCGAACGGCCATAAATATGGATTCCCGTACGTAGAGGAAATGAAAGGTCTTGTATTAACACCTGGACCATTCGTGATCAACAAAACATGGCTGGATAAAGTAGGCAAAGAAGTGCCGACAACCGTAGACGAGTGGGTAGACTGCCTGAAAGCATTCCGCGACGGCGGCGATCTGAACGGCAACGGCGAAGCTGATGAAATCCCGATGGCAACCTGGTTCGGTGCAACCGATACCTTTGGTTCCTACAACCTGTTCTATCGTTTCACAGGTGCATTCGGATGCGCTGACTCCTACTGCGGAGGAAATGCATATGCGGACCACTTAAGACTGGTTGACGGAAAAGTTACGTTCACTGCAACAGACGAAGCATTCAAGAAAACAGCAGAATTCTTCAATATGCTGTATGAAGAAGGACTGATCTGGAACGGTTCCTTCGAGGCAGACTCCAGTATGGCATTCAACGCTTCCCTGATCAAAGAGAACGTTGCAAAAATCGGTTCCTTCGGTGTTTGGGGCGACCAGGAAATTACAAACCAGGAAGTACATGATCAGTACGTAGCAGTTCCGAGACTGCAGGGCGAAGACGGTATGACCGGTTTCGAGTGCAACTACTCTGAGCTGCAGGATTCTTCCGATACAGCAATCACAACGACCTGCAAATTCCCGCACGTTGTTGCAAGATTTGTAGATTACATGGTAGGCGATCCGGAAATCTCTGTTACATCTAACTGGGGTGCAATCGGATACAACTATGAGAAAGACGAAGATGGTATTCTTCGTACACCACTTGATGAAAACGGAAACTACAAACCTCTGAATCCGGAATATAAGAACTTTGGTGAGGCTCGTGTAAACTCCACAACCTGCCGTGGTTCTATGATCGTTCAGAACGAGTACTATGACACCGTTTGCGGATACACCTTCGATGCCGTAAAACTTCTCGAGATGCAGAAAGAAAACGGTAAAGATGACATCATGGAAGAGTATGACACCATTCCGCGTGTTCTGATGACCCAGGAAGAGATTCAGCGTCTGGCACAGATTCAGCCGACCATCTCCGATATTGTTGACCGTTACATCACCACATGGGTAACCGGCGGCGTTGATGATGCAAGCTGGGAGTCCTATAAGACAGAGCTTGAGGGCGCTGGTTTGAGCGAACTGGTTGAGATTTACCAGGGCGCAGTAGATCGAGCAGCTTCTGCAGCAAACTAAAAATCGGGCGAAAAGCGATTACGAAAAAACAGTAACGTAAACGATTTGCAATTAATGTTCTATAACTAAAGAAATTCCAAATGTGGCCATGTTGTATCCCATATAACATGGCCATATTTAAAAAGAAGATTATTTTGTTCTTATTTCTTTTTGTTGAAGTTCCAAATGGAAAAAGATAAAATAGGAAAAGAGAGAACAGGAAAAGAGGGATCCTATGAGTAAAAAGGGAAAAAGAGATTTTAGACCGAACATTCATTTTACACCGGAGAAAAACTGGAACAACGATCCGAACGGACTGATTTATATCGATGGTATCTGGCATCTGTATTATCAGCATAACCCAAATGACGTTGTATGGGGACCGATGCACTGGGGTCATGCAGTATCGAAAGACCTGATTCACTGGGAGCATCTGCCGGTCGCCCTGTACCCGGATGAGATTGGAACGATGTACTCCGGAAGTATGGCATACGATGAAAATAACACCAGCGGATTTGCAAAATACGGTGAGAAACCGATGGTGGCTGTCTACACGGCGCACAATATGGAAACAGGCCTGGAGCAGCAGTGTATTGCATACAGCCTGGATCAGGGAAAGCATTTTGAAAAATATTATGGCAATCCGGTCATCAAAAACCCGGGCACACCGGATTTCCGTGATCCGCGCGTCTTCTGGAATGATAAAAAGGACTGCTGGAGCCTTGTTCTGGCATCCGGCGACCACGCAGAGTTTTATGCATCCCAGGATCTGAAAAACTGGAAGAAAACGGGCGAGTTCGGTGTCGGTGTCAATAAAGTGCCGACCGTATGGGAATGCACCGATCTGATCCGTGCTAAAACAGGAAATGAATTTGACGGATTCAAATGGATTCTGATAGTCAGCATGATACATCCGGGAACTGAAGGCCGTGCCAATATCCAGTATTTCGTCGGTGATTTTGACGGAGATACCTTCCAGTGCACCGAGATCACAGACGAGCCGCTGTGGATTGATTTCGGATTCGACAACTATGCCGGCGTAACGTATGGAAACTACGACCGTCCGGTTTACCTTGGATGGGGCGTTAATCCGCTCTACGCAAACTTCGTTCCGACCGGTGAGTATTCCGGCCTGATGACACTGCCGAGAGAACTTTCTCTCTGCGAGACCGAGGAGGGCTACCGCCTGAAAACAAAACCGTTCGGTATCGACGAGTACCGTGCGGGCGCATTCCCGATCGGAAATCAGAAACCGTTGCTGACCGAGAGCTTTGGACTTCTCGTGCAGGGTAATTTCGGAAGAATTGCACTGAAAAACAGCAGAGGTGAGGAAGTAGTCATCGAAGTAACGGTGGACAGCATCACGGTGGACCGTTCTAAGAGCGGCGATCTTAGTTACTTTGATGATGTAGATCCGAAGCTCTTCAAAAAAGAGGATCTGCTGGTATCCACAACAAAACGTTACATGCGCGGAAATGTCAATATGGAGATTATTTTTGACGTTTCCTATCTGGAGATTTATGCAGATGGTGGTCTGGAGACCGCTTCCGTATGCGTTTACCCGGATGCGCCGTACCAGGTGGTTTCTACAGACGGCGATCTGGAAGTGAAGATGTATACCATCAAAAAATAAGGGATGCAAAAATTCGTAAACTAAAGTAAAATAAAGAAAACGGCTGGTGTCTGCAAAACCGGGATATAGGTGGTTTTGCAGACACTTGTACTATATTGGGATAATTTGGAGGGTTTGAACAAATGACAAAAACGAGAGACTACAGACCAAAAATTCACTTTTCACCGGAAACAGGCTGGATGAACGATCCAAACGGTATGGTTTATGTGGACGGCGTGTACCACTTCTTTTATCAGAAGTATCCATACGCAACCAACTGGGGCCCGATGCACTGGGGCCATGCGACATCCCGCGATCTGATTCACTGGGAGCATCAGCCGATTGCACTCTACCCGGATGAACTGGGATTTATCTTCTCAGGAAGTGCAGTATACGATATTCAGAATTCTTCCGAGTACGGCACCAATGAAAATCCGCCGATTATTGCCATTTACACGAGTCATCACAAGGACGGCCTGGAGCAGCAGAGCATTGCATACAGCAATGATAAAGGCCGGCATTTTGAGAAATCCTATCTGAATCCGGTCATCAAAAACCCGGGAATTTCCGATTTCCGTGATCCGAAAGCGTTCTGGAATCCGGTCAGAAGATGCTGGGGTCTTGTCCTTGCAGCACAGGACCGTGTTTTCTTCTATGCATCCCAGGATCTGAAAAACTGGGAGAAAACTGGTGAATTCGGACCGGAAGGAAACCATGTCAAAGGCGTATGGGAGTGCCCGGATCTGTTCCCGATCGAGTATGAAGGCAAAAACGTATGGGTTCTTATTGTCAGTATGACGAAAGCTTCTGAGAATGATCACTGCAAGATGCAGTATTTCCTGGGCGATTTCGACGGCGAGAAATTCCTCTGCACCTACCCGTCCGATGAGCCGAGATGGCTGGACGAAGGCTTTGATAACTATGCGGCCGTTACCTTCCAGAACGCAAAAGACGTTCTGATGATGGGCTGGGGCATGAACTGGCAGTATGCTGCACAGACACCGACAGAAGACTACTGCGGTCAGGCAACTCTGGCAAGAAAACTGTCACTGACGAAAGTGGACGGCGATCTGACCCTCGTGGCTGCCCCGGTCGGACTGGAAAAATTCCGCCACAGCAGCTATCCGATTGAGAACCACACTACGATTCGTACCGAGACCTTTGGATTAAAGATCTCCGGAAAGGGAGATGCAAAAATTTCCCTGAAAAACTCGGTGGGTCAGAAGCTGAAAATCTATGTAACCGATACCGAAATCACGGTTGACCGTACGATGGCAGGATACAAAGAATTCAGTGAGCATTTCATGACGGAGAAATATTCCATTAGTACGGCAGCGAGAAAGAAAGACGGCGCATGGAATCTGGAACTTGTGTTTGACGTTTCGATTCTGGAACTGTTCGCCGAGGACGGCGTAGATGCCATCTCGACCGTTGTTTATCCGGAGACACCGTACGACCGCGTAAGCTGGAAGGGTGATCTTTCCGTAGAATTTTACGAAATCGAGGCATAGGACCGACAGGAAAGGAGAAAACGCAGAATGGGATACTTTAAAGATGTGACACCAGAATCAGTTGGAATTGGTTCGAAAGGAATTTTGAATTTTCTCGACCGGATCGAGAAAAGCCAGATCGAGCTGCACAGTTTTATGGTGATCCGCCATGGAAAGTGCGCGGCAAAGGGCTGGTGGAAGCCGTATGATGAAAAATTCCGTCATCCGCTGTACTCGTTCAGCAAATCACTGACGGCAACGGCGATCGGATTTGCAGAGCAGGAGGGAATCTTGTCGCTCGATGAAAAAATCGTCGATATATTCCCGGATCTGCTGCCGGAAGATCCATCCGAAAATCTCAAAAAAATCACACTGCATCACCTGCTGATCATGGGATGCGGCCACGAGACAGAGATTACGGATAATTCCGAAAACTGGATTTCCACATTCCTTCATCACCCGGTGCTTCATGAGCCGGGAACGTTTTACAAATATAACACGGCCGGAACCAACATGCTGGCGGCCGTTCTGCGGAAAAAGACAGGACAGAACGTCACAGAGTTTCTGAAACCGCGCCTTTTGGAGCCGCTCGGCATCACCTCCCTGACCTGTGCACTGCTCGGTGACGGAACGGAGCTTGGCGGAGGCGGTATGAAGATGGTGACGGAGGATATGGCGAAATTCACCTATTTTCTGTCCAGACAGGGCGAGTGGGAAGGAAAACAGCTGCTTCGAAAAGACTGGTTTGAACGCGCCTGCCGCAAGCAGATTGAGACGGAGGGCGATTCGGAAGGCCACGTAAAAGACTGGGCGCAGGGCTACGGCTATCAGTGCTGGATGTGCCGTTATCCGGGTTCGTTCCGCGCAGACGGCGCCTACGGCCAGTTCGGTGTTGTATTCCCGGATCTCGACCTGATCGTGATTCTGACAACCGCGACAGAGCAGACCCAGGAGGAACTGAGTGCCCTGCAGGAAGAGCTGATCCCGTATGTGAAGAAAGAGGCAGGAGAGCTGCCGCCGTCCGCGCTTGCCGATGTGGTAAAAGAGCGTACCGCAGATCTGGCTCTGCAGCCGCGCAGAGGAACGAGAAATCCTTTCATGGAAGAAAAAGTAAGCAGTCATGTTTACGTGTCTGTTCCGGTGATGAATGACCGGCTGCCGGATTCCGCAGAAATTCTGATCGGCGGAAGCGGACTGTTCAACCTGGAGACAAGCCCGATCCAGGAGATGCGCTTTTCCTTTGGCGGCGACCGGATGTACTGGAAAGTAACCGAGGGCGGCAAAGAAAAAGAATTTGTCCTCTCGATGCGTCAGGATTTCGCCTACAGCGAAGCGGACGGCCATATTTACGCTGGATCCGCTGCATGGCGCACCCTCAACACACTTGAGATGGAACTCCGCCGGATGGACGGTTTAAGCGGCGGCCGCATGATCATAAGATTCCAGAAGGAAAATCTTCTGTTAGAGGCGGAGGATACGCTGATCAGCGTCGGCGGACTCGGCATTTCACCGCGCCAGGCACTGACTGTGTTTGGAATCAAAGAAAATTAAACATAGCGAAACAGACCAAAGCCGGCGGAATTTTCCGCCGGCTTTTTCGCGGGACGAAAGAGTATTCTGTAAAATTTTTAGAAAAAAATAAAAAACAATATGCAAAGTTGGATGGAAGAATTGCCAAGTTTCTCTGAATATGGTAAAATTTTGACTATCTTGAAAAGAAATCGACGCAAAATATAAAGATACAGGAGGTTCTATGTCAGTTTTTTCAGATTTATTATCCGAATATATTACCATGAAGGATGTCGGGGTTTACCCGCTTTCGCAGTTCTGCGGACTCGACCGTTCTTCCATGTATAAAATTATCAACGGAAAGCGGACTCCGGCCGGGGAGGATGTTGTGCGGAAGATGGCGCAGTTTATGCAGCTGACGCCGCAGGAAAAAACAGACTTCATGGATGCGTTCTATATTGCCCAGATGGGCGCGGAGGTGTATTACCGGCGCAAAGCGGTCGGAGAACTGATTGAAACATTCAGCCGCCGTGAGGGAAGAAAAGAACATATCTTTTCTGAGATGGAGGTTGCGAAACTCGAACTGAACGGGGGGGGGGTAGCGGAGCAACTCCCTTTCAGGGCGCAGCGCATGTGCGGCATGCGATTTTACAGCTGTTTTCCGGCGAAGCTGTAAAAGAAAACGGAAAAATTTCCGTTCTGGTCCAGCCGGACTTTGACTTTGCGATGGAGCTGCTGCAGGCACTCGGAGGACAGAATCCGGGTCTTACGATCCGCCATCTGTTCTGTATGAACAACAACGAGAAGCTGATTTCGATGCGGAAAAACTATAACTTAAGCTGTCTGCAGAAAATTCTTCCGATCTGTGCCTGCGGCTGTGATTACCGTGCGTGGTATTATTACGATAACGTGGCGGCACGGCTGAATGAGTTCCGTCTCTTTCCGTATCTCATTCTGACTGAGCACTGTGCGCTTGTGTTCAGCGCGGATTACCAGAATGCGATTCTGTTCCGGGAGGAAGAGACGCTTCGGATGATGCGGGAAATGTTTGAACAGTATCTGCGGCAGTCTGATCCGTTGTTTGAACGGCTCGACACGGTGCAGACACAGCTTGGCTACACGGAAACACTGATTCAGCATTTTATCGAATCGAACTCACCGCGCTACTTTTTTCAGCGGATGCCATGCTTTTCCGGCCTTCTGACCGGACAGATGCTGGAGCGACACCTTGTGCCGGAGATGCCGATGCGGGAACAGATGGTGCAGGCGGTTGCCCGGTATGCAAAAGTGATGCAGAGCAGAGTGTTGGACAAAAAGACGACGATGTTTTTCTCGGAGGACGGCGTGCGGAACTTCCTCGAAACGGGACGCGTGGATGAGTACCCGAGAGAGTGCTATTCCCCGCTCGATATGGAGGAGCGAGTCGATCTGGTGCGGAAATTTCTGGCGCTGCGGGAGCAGACGAATCTTCGGATGATGAAAGATGCGGAGGTCAGAGCGAAACATACGCTGAATATTTCGGTCAATGCACATGAAGGCTATCTTTTATTCCAGACGAAAAACGAGCGCCTGATTTACCTGAGCATTCAGGAGCCGAGCGTTCTGACAGCGTTTTACGATTACCTGGAATCGATGAAACCCGAACACTTCTGCACGGAAGAAGAAATGCTCGCGCGGATGGACAGACTGCTTGACGAATTTGTATCTTGTCATTCGGACGCAGGTTCGATATAATAATTAACAGAAAGATATTCCAAGAACCGGTCAGTTGCGGAAATCGCAGGTGACCGGTTTTGTTGCGGCTTTGCAGAAAAAGCTGCGGGAAAATCAAATTTTACAAATGGGGGTTTTGTATCATGAGCGCAGAGAGCAAAACAAGAATGACAGAGGGCAGTATCTCCCGGAAGATCATCCTGTTTGCCATCCCGCTGTTTCTCGGAAATCTGTTTCAGCAGCTCTACAACACAGCCGACTCGCTGATCGTAGGAAACTTTCTGGGAAGCAACGCGCTGGCAGCCGTCAGCTCATCGGGAAATCTGATCTTTTTGATGGTCGGTTTCATCAACGGTATCGCGATGGGTGCCGGTGTTGTCATCGCGAGGTACTATGGAGCGAAAAACAGAGACAATCTGCAGAAGGCAATTCACACGACCGTGGCCTTCGGAATCGCGGCCGGTCTTGCATTGACTGTGATCGGCATGTATCTGGCACCGAAGATCCTGGTGCTGATGGGAACGCCGTCCGATGTGCTTCCGCAGTCGGTTGAGTATTTCCGCACGTATTTTGCGGGTTCCCTCGGATTTGTCATGTATAACATTTTCGTCGGCATCCTGCAGTCCGTCGGCGACAGCCGCCACCCGCTGATCTATCTGATCGTGTCGTCGTGCATCAACGTTGTGCTCGACCTGCTTTTCATCGGTGGCCTCGGTATGGGCGTCGGTGCGGCGGCGCTTGCAACGGTCATTTCCCAGTTCACAAGTGCGATTCTCTGTATGATCCATCTGCTGCGGACGAAAGAAGAGTACCGGCTTCATATCAGCAAAATCCGTTTCGACGGCCGCGTGCTCGGCGAAATTATCCGCAACGGTGTGCCGTCCGGCTTCCAGAACTCAGTTATCTCGATTGCAAACGTTTTCGTGCAGACAAACATCAATGCATTCGGAAAAATGGCGATGGCAGGCTGCGGTTCGTATGCGAAAATTGAGGGCTTTGCCTTCCTGCCGGTCACCTGCTTTACGATGGCGCTGACCACATTCGTCAGCCAGAACCTCGGCGCAAAACAGTATGACCGTGCGAAAAAGGGAGCACGGTTCGGCATTCTCTGCTCGGTCATTATTGCCGAACTGATCGGATTTGTCATCTACGCTGCTGCACCGACCCTGATTGCGGCATTCAACAGTGATCCATCTGTCGTTCACTATGGTGTTATGCAGGCGAGAACGATTGCGCTGTTCTACTTCCTGCTGGCATTTTCCCACTGCATCGCGGCCGTGCTCCGCGGTTCCGGACACGCCTCGATTCCGATGGTTGTCATGCTCTGCGTCTGGTGTCTGTTCCGTGTCAGCTACATCACGGTGACGGTCCGTCTGATCCCGGATATCCGCGTGATCTTCTGGGCATATCCGCTGACCTGGAGCATCAGTTCTGTCATTTTCCTGTATCTGTTCCTGAAAGGAAAATGGGTGTATGGCTTTGAAAAAGGAGGAAGGCAGAGATGAACGCAGAATCGACAAGAGAAGCGCTCGATGTGGCATCGCTGGCAGGGGATATTCTGCTGGCGAGCGGAGCGGAAATTTTTCGTGTGGAGGAGACGATTGAGCGCATCGCGCGGGCGTACGGCGTCAGCTCCAGCGACGCGTTTGTTCTGAGCAGCGGCATTTTTCTGACGGCAGAAAGCGGAAAAAAACAGGAATTTGCCCGTGTGCGTCACATTCCGCTGTCTGCCGCGCGGCTCGACAAGGTAACGGCGGTTAATCAGCTCTCCCGTGAGATTGAGGAGGGCCTGCACACACCAAAAGAAGCGAAAGCATGGCTGCTCGATATCCAGAGGATGCCGGAAAAAGCGAGATGGCATCAGGTTCTTGCGTCCGGCATCGGAAGTGCCTGCTTCTGCTTTCTGTTCGGCGGTGATGTGGTCGACAGTATGGTAGCGTTTCTGTCCGGCTTTGTTCTGTATTTCTATCTTTTGTATCTGCTGCGCGGCAGAATGTCAAAGATTGCGACAAATATTTCCGGTGGTGCACTCGTCACACTGATTGCGGTGTTCCTGTATCAATCGGGAATCGGTCACCATCTGGACAAGGTTATCATCGGTTCGATTATTCCGCTGGTGCCGGGTGTGAACTTCACAAATGCCATCCGCGATGTTGCGGACCAGGATTACATCGCGGGTTCGGTACGGATGCTTGACGCTCTGCTTGTAACCTTCTGCATCGCACTTGGCGTCGGGCTTGTGATCACAGGGTACCATCAACTGGCAGGAGGACTGCAGCTATGAGTGAGACGATTCGTTTGATTGCGGAATTTTTCGCGGCCTGTGTCGGAACGATTGCATTTGCACTTCTGTTCCAGGTTCCGCGGAAATATTATCTGTACTGCGGACTGGCCGGGGCGTGCGGCTGGATCTGCTACAAGCTGATCCTTCCGTATACGACAGAGCCGGTATCGATCTTTTTTGCAACGGTGCTTGTTATCATTCTGTCGCGCAGCTTCGCGGTATACAAGCGCTGCCCGGTAACGGTATTTCTTATTGCCGGGATTTTTCCGTTGGTGCCGGGAGGCGGAATTTACTGGACGGCTTTTTATGTGGTAACAAATGATCTGGAACGGGCCGGTGCAAGAGGCTTTCTGACGCTGAAGGATGCGGTTGCGATTGTACTTGGGATTCTCTTCGTCTTTGAATTTCCGCAGAGCTGGTTCCGTAGGGTGTTGACAGACAAAAGCAAATAACCTATTATTGTGATAGAGTTTATAAACAAGGAGGAAGGAAAACAAATGGCATTGAATCAGTTTTCCAGAACACAGCTTTTGCTTGGAAGCGAGAGCATGGATCTTCTGGCGGATGCAACCGTTGCCGTATTCGGGATCGGCGGTGTAGGAGGCTATACCGTGGAGGCGCTGGCAAGGAGTGGTGTCGGTCATTTTGTGCTGGTGGACGATGACAAGGTCTGCCTGACCAATATCAACCGTCAGATTATTGCAACAAGAAGCAGCGTTGGAAAATATAAAGTAGATGTAATGAAAGAACGGATTCTCGACATCAATCCGAAAGCGGAGGTGGAGGTATATAAATGCTTCTATCTGCCGGAAAATGCGGATGATTTCGATTTTTCAAAGTATTCGTACGTTGTAGACGCGGTTGATACGGTAACAGCAAAGATTGAGATTATTATGCGTGCCAAGGCATGCAATGTGCCGGTTATCAGCTGCATGGGGGCCGGAAACAAGCTGGATCCGACCAGGTTCCGTGTGGCGGATATCTATAAAACCAATATGTGCCCGCTGGCCAAGGTCATGCGGCGCGAGATGAAAAAGCGCGGGGTAAAAAAACTGAAAGTTGTCTATTCGGAGGAAAAAGCGCTCCGCCCGCTCGAGGATATGAGTATCAGCTGCCGGACAAACTGTATCTGTCCTCCGGGAGCTGCAAGAAAGTGTACGGAGCGGCGGGACATCCCGGGCAGCGTAGCCTTTGTGCCGTCTGTAGCAGGACTGATTCTGGCGGGAGAGGTCATCAAGGATCTTTCCGGTGTCAGAGAGAGAAGACAGTTACAGTAAGAGAAGAAGAGAATAAGACGAGCCCCGGAAAACAGAAATGCTTTCCGGGGCTCGCTTCATATTCTTTTATGGAGATTTGTAAAATAAAACTTACATCACAGCAACAACATCATACTCGGTGCAGCCTTCGGTCATTGGAATCAGATTTCCTTCTACTGCGGTTCCGTTTACAGTCATGGAAGAAACGCCCTTCTCCTTGTGATCCGGGTTCTTGAAGGTGATGTTATACCATGCACCGCGGAAGTATCTGCGGATCTTGAACTCTTCCATATCGGACGGAATACACGGATTTAAGGTCAGTCCGTCGTAATCCGGCTGGATACCGAGGATGTACTGGGAAACATTGACAAAGGTCCATGCGGCCGTACCGGTCAGCCAGGAGTTCTTTGCCTCACCGAAGTGAGCGGCATCTTTTCCGGCAATCATCTGGGAATAGACATATGGTTCCGTGCGATGGATTTCACTGATATCCTCGATGTAAGCCGGGCAGATCTTACGGTACAGGTCAAAGGCGCGGTTGCCGTGACCTACCACCGTTTCGGCGATGGAAATCCATGGGTTGTTGTGACAGAAGATACCGGCATTTTCTTTGTATCCCGGCGGATAGGAGGAAACCTCACCAAGATTCAGGTAATATTTGGTGTAAGCCGGCTGCAGAAGAACGACACCGTACTTGGTTTCCAGGATATTTTTTACGGAAGTCAGAGCCTTTTCGGCCAGACCCTCTTTCACGCCGATTTCGGCAAGAACGCAGAAGCCCTGTGGCTCAATGAAAATCTTGCCTTCCTCACACTCGTTTGATCCGACTTTTTCGCCGGCAGCGTCATACGCACGCAGGAACCATTCGCCGTCCCAGCCGGCATCGAGCACGGCCTGGTAAACCTTTGCAACCTCTTCCTCTGCGTAAACAGCCTCCGCTTCATTGCCTCTGCGGCGGCAGATTGCTGCGTATTCTTTTCCGTATTTGACAAACATAGCGGCGATGAAAACAGACTCGGCAACCGGTCCCTCAGACGGTCCAGTTGTCTGGAACGGTTCGCCCGGCTCTGCAGAGAAGCAGTTCAGGTTCAGACAGTCATTCCAGTCAGCACGGCCGATCAGCGGCAGCTTGTGCGGGCCGAGATGGGTTACGGTAAAGTCGAAGGAACGTTTCAGATGCTCCATCAGAGGCTGTGCCTTGGTGGAATCGTTGTCGAAATCAACCTGCTCATCGAGAATAGAGAAATCTCCGGTCTCTTTGAGGTAGGCGGCACATCCGGCGATCAGCCAGAGCGGGTCATCGTTGAAGCCGCTTCCGATATCCATGTTTCCTTTTTTCGTCAGTGGCTGATACTGATGGTACGCGCTTCCGTCTTCAAACTGGGTAGCGGCGATATCGAGCAGACGCTCTCTTGCGCGGTCCGGAATCAGATGAACGAAGCCGAGCAGATCCTGGCAGGAATCACGGAATCCCATACCACGGCCGGTGCCGGACTCGAAGTAGGAAGCCGAACGGGACATGTTGAAGGTAACCATACACTGATACTGGTTCCAGATGTTGACCATGCGTCCCAGTTTTTCATCTGCACAGGAGAGCGCATATTTTGCCAGCAGGCCATCCCAGTAGGAAGCAAGCGCTGCAAGTGCTGCGTCAACCTGCTCGTCGGTCTGATAGTGGGAGAGCATCTCTTTTGCCGGTTTTTTATTGATCACGCCAGGAGCTTCCCATTTGTCATCGGCTGCATTCTCGCAGTAGCCGAGAACGAAGATAAAGGAGCGGGATTCGCCCGGTTTTAAGGTAACGTCGATGTGGTGGGAACCGATGACACCCCATCCGCTGGCAACGGTATTGCCTGCAGTGCCGCGCAGAACGGTCTCCGGGCGGTCATTTCCACGGTAAGCGCCAAGGAAAGCGTCGCGGTCGGTATCGTATCCGTCGATCGGGCAGTTGACTGCATAAACAGCGTAATGTCTGCGGCGCTCGCGGTACTCGGTTTTGTGATAGATCTCAGAACCCTGGATCTCAACTTCGCCGATGCTGAAGTTTCTCTGGAAGTTGGTCATATCATCCACAGCGTTCCAGAAGCAGAACTCTACAAAAGAAGTCAGAGCCAGTGTTTTTTCTTCGGTGCCGTTGTTGGTCAGCACGAGACGGTTTACTTCGCAGGAATCTGCCAGCGGAACAAAAGCGGTCAGTTCAGCGGCAACTCCGTTTTTGGAAGAAACAAAGCGGCTGTAGCCAAGGCCATGATGGCACTCGTAGGAATCGAGAGGAGTCTGGGTCGGCTGCCAGCCCGGGTTCCAGACGGTATCGCCGTCCTTAATGTAGTAGTAGCGTCCGTTCTGATCGAGCGGCGTATCGTTATAACGGTAACGGGTCAGACGCAGAAGTTTTGCGTCCTTGTAGAAGCTGTATCCGCCGCAGGTGTTGGAAATCAGAGAAAAGAAGTTCTCAGATCCAAGATAGTTGATCCACGGAAGCGGAGTCTTCGGGCTTGTGATGACATACTCTTTTTTCGCATCATCAAAATGTCCAAATTGCATGTGTGATACCTCCTTCGTCGTACAATGTAATTTCATTATACCGCCGAAAAAAGAAAAAACTAGCAAGAATTTGCTAAAAATATAAAAAAACGCCGAAACCGTTTTTGTGACAGTTTCGGCGTTTGTGGATATTCACGAATTGCTCCGCAATTCTGCAAACATTCGGAATCCGCTGGCGCTACTTCCTCATGTTTGGCGGGTTCCAAATTCGAACGCTTTATCGTGCAAGCACGAACAGCGTTCGAGCTTGGAACCCTGGAATATCAGATCTTCTCGTGATTCTTAAATTTCTTAATAACTTTCTGAATCCGATCCGCCGGATCCAGCAGTCCGCTGATGGAGGCGTCGTGATTCAGCTTGTCGATGATGAGAGCGATATATTTGCTCAGGTCGCAGCTGATGTAATACTCGCGGGAGAGAAGCTCCGGTGTCTGGTATACGACGTTGGTGGTCAGAACCTTTGTGAAGAGTCCTTCCTCATAAGCCTTGTCGAATTTCTCCAGTCCGCTGGTGAACAGTCCGAAGGTCGAGCACATGTAGATGTTGCGAGCCTCACGATCCTTTAAGAGTTTGGCAACTTCCAGCATACTCTCGCCGGAGGAGATCATATCGTCGATGATGATCATATCTTTTCCTTTGACATCGGCACCGAGGAACTCATGGGCAACGATCGGGTTGCGTCCGTCGATGATGGTGGAGTAGTCGCGGCGTTTATAGAACATACCCATGTCAACGCCAAGGTTGTTTGCCATATAGATGGCACGGCCCATACCGCCCTCATCCGGGCTGATGACCATCAGATGATCCTTGTCGAGCTTCATATCCGGTGCATTGCGCAGGATGTTTTTGATGAACTGGTAAGCCGGCTGGATGGTTTCAAATCCATGCAGCGGAATCGCGTTCTGGACACGCGGGTCGTGAGCGTCGAAGGTGATGATGTTTTCCACGCCCATAGCGGTCAGCTCCTGCAGACCGAGTGCGCAGTCGAGAGACTCTCTTCCGGATCTCTTGTGCTGGCGGCTCTCATACAGGAATGGCATAATGACATTGATTCTGCGGGCTTTTCCACCGATGGCTGCGATGACACGCTTCAGATCCTGGAAGTGGTCGTCCGGAGACATGTGGTTGGTGTAGCCGCACAGAGAATAGGTCAGGCTGTAGTTGCAGACATCGAGCAGAATGTAGATATCGTCACCGCGGACAGATTCGTTGATGATACCCTTTGCCTCGCCTGAACCGAAACGCGGAACCTGAGACTGGATAATGTAGCTGTCACGCTCATATCCTTCATAGGCAGCGACATATTTTTCCGCAAATTCATTGCCGCGTCCTTTTCTCCAGCTGACCAGATAATCGTCGACCTTTTTTCCAAGTGCGGCGCTGCTGTTCAGCGGGATCAGTCCCAGTCTTCCGATTGGCAGTGTGTCAAAATGTCCTTCAGTTCCCTTACTCATGCTTTGGTTCCTCCCAAAAGTTTTTTCTGGATCCGAATATCGTTTCCAAAAAGTTTAATGATGGTGTAGTTACTTGAAATTCGTGAAAAGGTACGTTCTGAGTACGTCTCCATGAAGCGGTCAAGGGGCAGGTTCGTGGAGATGATCGTCGATTTCTTCCGCAGGATGCGTTCGTTGATGCAGAGAAAGAGCTGGGAAGAGACGAAGCTGTTGGTCAGTTCCGTACCTAAATCATCGATGATCAGAAGATCGCAGTCAAAGATATTGGCGTGAGCGTCTTTTGCTTCTTCTGAACTGGAAAAGGTGTAGCGTGCAAACAGGTCAAAC
This sequence comes from Fusicatenibacter sp., assembly GCF_977045365.1. NCBI lineage: Bacteria > Bacillati > Bacillota > Clostridia > Lachnospirales > Lachnospiraceae > Fusicatenibacter > Fusicatenibacter sp. The sequence goes on along the minus strand of NZ_CDRRUH010000008.1, from coordinate 15,483 downwards.
AGATCAAATGCAGTAAAATAAATCACACAGAACGACTGCTCGATCAGCTCGCGGGCAATACAGTGCGAAAGAAACGTTTTTCCGACACCAGTGTCGCCGTAAAAGAAGAGATTTTCAAACGACGAACCGAAATTGCGGACGAACGCCTGACTTTTTTCGAGCGCGGCAGCAGCGGCCTCGCGGGAAGTGAGCGGTGTTCCGGTACTGGTCAGGCTGTCCGAGTAGTAATCCAGGGAGAACTGGCTGAAATTTTCAGCTTTCAGAAGCTCCTCCACATTGGACTGCCGGTACAGAAGATCGACGGCAGCTTTTTTGAAGCAGGCGCATTTCTGCGTGCCGTTGATGTAGCCGGTGTCGCGGCAGAGCGGGCAGTCATACGTCAGCTCGAGATAGTCTGCCGGGTAGCCGTGCATGGAAAGAAGCGCCGCGCGTTCCTGGGAACGGTCACGGATGGCAGCATTCAGGTCGAGATCCATGGAAGCGTCTCCGTTCAGCATCGCTTTTGCTTTCCGGACCGAGAGGGATGCAATCTCGGCGTCGATTTCCGCAAGGCGCGGAATCTTTTCATAAGCAATGCGGATGTGCTCCTGCTGTTCTCTCTGGTGGCGGAGCTGCCGTTCGTTGTACATGCGCATAATCGCATCGTATTGCGGGTTTGTCAGTGCCATAGTTGTTTCGTCCTCCGGGCGTTATTTCAGAAGCTGTTCTTCTAACTTCTGGTAGTCGTATTCTCTCTGATGGAAATTGTTGAAGCGGTTATTCGAAGCAGCAGGAGCGGTTTTTCGTGCCGCATTCTGATCCGATGCGGTTTTTTTCCTTTTCTGGTGCTCCGCATCGCGCTGCTCGACGTCTGCCATGGAGCGGACGCCCTGTTCCTTCCATTTGGAGAGAATGCCTTCCGCGTACTGGAAACTCGGCTGGCCGATCTTGGAAACGGTGCGCTGACAGGCTTCGGTGATAAGATCAATCGTAAAACCGTAGGTATTCAGCCAGCGGTCCATCATCTCGGCTTCTTTTTCCACCGGTGCGCGGCTGCGGATGCCGAATGCTTTCAAAATTGTGTAGTAATGTTTGTTGAATGTCGTGGTCTCCTGTTTGGCAGAGGCAACATCGCGGATTCCGCTTTCCTGCCAGGCGAGTCCTACCTTTTTCAGGTAGTGGATGCTGGTGCTTCCCTTCGAAACACAGTATTCCACCAGGTATTCCAGAAGATCCGCGGAAAAATGGAGATCATCATAGAAAAACATGATGCATTCGATTTCCGTCGGCGACAGAAGATGACCGAAATACGTCTGCGCAACGTAAAGAACGTGCTGCAGTTCTTCGCGGCTGCCGGGAGCGTGTTTTTTTTCTGCTGACTGTCCGGAACCGCCGGAGCTGGAAAGATCATCTGCCGGAGAAGAGACAGATGGGGCAGAAACGGCCGGCTGTGGTGATGGAGCCGGGTTTTGTTCCGTCTGCGGGATTTCAACGGATACAGCAGAAACAGCCGGTGCAGCCGCAATCGGACCGGAAATCGAGGATTCCGGTGTTGGAAGGATTCCGCTTTCTTCCTTCCGGACAAGCGGCAGAAAGGCGATTCCGGTCGGAACGCTTTCCCCGGCGGTGTAGGAGAGCGAGAGGAGTCCCTGCTTCTCCCAGTATTTCAGCGCACGGACGATATCGTTTTCCGTGCAGGAAAAAAAATCTGCCATCGATGACAGAGTGGAATCCTGCTGATGGTCTTTGACCAGCTTCAGCAGATAAAGGTACACTTTTACAAATTCTCCGTTGGCTGCGGGCATATATTGTTCCAGAAAAAGATCCGGCACAGCAGTCACACTGGCCAGGCAGTCATTGTTTAATGTCAGCATACTCAAAATTACACCATCCTGTTCTTATCGTGCGGCAGATTTTTACTTTTAGCGATCTGTTTTTTATTATACGTCTTGCCTTCTCATACACAATCAAGTATAACACAGTATTTTCGACAAGTGAATAGGTGTTTTGCGGAAAAAACATTCCGGGAAAAAGGCACGGTGGATGAAAAAGGACTGTGGACAATGTGGATAATGTGGAGAAATCCGTTTTGTGAAATATTATCATCTACCAAAAATGTTGAAAAATGGCGGAAAACAGGGAAGTGTAGGAATTTCTGTTGATATCGTTATGTAAACAAAGTTATACACAGGGAATCCACATTGTGTGGATCGTAAAAATGTGTATAAAATTGTGGACAATGTGGATAACTCTGAAAACAGGCGGAAATACAGGAAAGTAGCTGTGAATAAAATTGTGCGTAACTATTTGGCGAAAAGACAGATTGTGTGGATTCGGAGCAAAAAAAGACCCTGTGGAAAAAGGAAAACTCCATTTTCCACAGGGAGCAGGTAAAGCGAAAGAATGCTTTTATTTTTCGGAAGCAAGAAGCTCCTCACCGATTTTTACAACGTCTCCGGCACCCATGGTGATCAGCATGTCGCCTTCGGCAAGATTTTCGTTCAGATAGTTTTCGATTTCCGCAAAGGATGGGAAATATTCGCAGGCAGTGCCGAGTTTTACAATGCGCTCCTGGATATCTTTGGAGGAAATACCGAGCGTATCGGTTTCCCGGGCTGCATAAATATCGGCGAGAACCACATGGTCTGCCAGGGAAAGAGCAGCAGCGAAATCATCGAGCAGCGCTTTCGTTCTGGTGTAGGTATGCGGCTGGAAGACGCACCACAGTGTCTTGTGGGCACAGTTTCCGGCAGCTTCCATTGTTGCACGGATTTCCGTCGGATGATGCGCATAATCGTCGATCACCTTTGCTCCGTGGTATGTACCCTTGTACTGGAAGCGGCGGTCGGTTCCGCGGAAGGTGGCAAAGCCTTCGTGAATGGCGTTTTCCGGCAGCTGCAGTTCATCGGCCAGTGCGATGGCAGCCAGTGCATTGGAAACATTGTGGAGTCCCGGAACCATCAGCGTGTAGTGGCCGCGCAGTTCGCCGCGGCAGATGCAGTCGAAGGACGGGTGATCCAGCTCATCGTAGGTAATGTTGGCAGCAGTATAGTCAGCGGCAGCCTGGTTTTCCAGTGCGTAGGTGACAACCTTACAGCCAAGACCTTCAGTCACGTAATCGTATTTCGGTGTATCGGCATTGATGATCAGCATGCCGTCGGCCGGGAGCAGACGGGCAAACTCGCGGAAAGAGTGGCGGATGTCGTCGATATCCTTGAAGAAGTCGAGATGGTCCGCATCCATGTTGAGGATGATGCCGATTTTCGGGAAGAAGCTTAAGAAACTGTTGGTGTACTCACATGCCTCGGTCAGGAAAGTTTCGGAGTGGCCGACACGGATATTTCCGCCGATGGACGGAAGAATACCGCCGACAGAAATGGTCGGATCACAGTCGGCTGCCATCAGAATGTGGGAGAGCATGGAGGTTGTCGTTGTCTTTCCGTGGGTACCGGAAACGGCGATCGGTGTATCGTAGTTGCGCATGATCTGTCCGAGCAGCTCGGCACGGGTCAGCATCGGAATGCCGGCAGCTTTGGCAGCGGCAAACTCCGGGTTGTCCGGGTGGATCGCTGCAGTATAAACGACAAGGTCGATGCCAGGAATGATATTTTCCGCCTTCTGGCCGTAGAAAACCTGTGCGCCAAGAGAAGTCAGGTGGCGGGTCAGGTCACTTTCCTTTGCATCGGAACCGGAAATCGTAAAATTTTCTTTTAAAAGAATCTCAGCAAGGCCGCTCATGCTGATGCCGCCGATGCCGATAAAATGTATATGGATTGGTTTACTGAAATCTACTTCGTACATAGTATCTCCTTCAATGTGTCTTTTCACTGAATTGGGGAATTTTTCTCAACTAATCATAGGAAGGAACAGAGTAAAATCCAAAGCCGTTTCCCCGGAATCCGGCCGGAACTGTTCTGGCTAATAGTATACACGTATTTGCCGGAAAAGTAAAAGAAAAAAAGCACAGGAAAACGAAAATGAAATAAAAAATAATAGATAAGTAGTGTAAACGAAACTATATGCAAAATAATATATTGCAAATCAAAACCGGCGGAGTGTGACGAAAACTGGTAAAAATTTATGAATGAGATGTCGAAAATTGTAGAAAATCATGATTTGATTTTTAACACAAAAAAAATGAATAGTCAAAAGTGATAAAATATAAGAAAAAAATAAAGAAAAATTATAAAAAACGTTCACAATGGGAAAGAAGTGTGATATAATTTTAAATGTAGTTATCAAAGAAGTGCGTGGATATGAAAAGCCAGGACCGACAGGGATTATTTCTGAAGGCAGACAGAAAGTATACCGTACATTCTTACAGTTACTGCAAATCTTTAGATACGACAAGAGGTGATTGCATGATTAAGAAAGAGATGATAGCAATGCTGCTGGCAGGCGGTCAGGGAAGCCGTCTCGGTGTGCTCACGGAGAAAGTGGCAAAACCGGCAGTAGCATTTGGCGGAAAGTATCGAATCATCGACTTCCCGCTCAGTAATTGTATCAATTCAGGAATTGATACGGTAGGCGTACTGACCCAGTATCAGCCGCTGCGGCTGAATACCCATATCGGAATCGGTATTCCGTGGGATCTCGATAAAAACGAAGGCGGCGTAACCGTTCTGCCGCCATACGAAAAAAGTACAAACAGCGAATGGTATACAGGAACGGCAAATGCAATTTACCAGAACATGGCTTATATGGAAACATACAACCCAGAATATGTTCTGATTCTTTCCGGCGACCACATTTACAAGATGGATTACGAAGTAATGCTGGATTACCACAAAGCAAACCACGCGGACGTAACCATCGCATGTATGCCGGTCCCGATCGAAGAAGCAAGCCGTTTCGGCGTCATGATCACAGACGGAAACGGAAGAATTACCGAATTTGAAGAAAAACCGGAGCACCCGAGAAGCAACCTCGCTTCCATGGGTATCTATATTTTCAGTTGGAAAGCATTAAAGGAATCTCTGACTGCCCTGAAGGATCAGCCGAGCTGTGACTTTGGAAAACACATTCTGCCGTACTGCCGCGACAACGGAAAACGTCTGTTTGCGTACGAGTTCAACGGCTACTGGAAAGATGTCGGAACGCTTGGCTCCTACTGGGAAGCAAACATGGAGCTGATCGATATTATTCCGGAGTTCAATCTCTATGAAGAATTCTGGAAAATCTATACCAGAGGTGATATCATCCGTCCGCAGTATGTGGCGCAGGATGCTGTCATTGACCGCTGTATTATCGGCGAGGGTGCTGAGATTTACGGCGAGGTACATAATTCCGTCATCGGCGCGGATGTGCGCATTGAAAAGGGCGTTGTCGTAAGAGATTCTATTATTATGCGCCACAGCAGAATCGATGAAGGAACCCAGATCAACAAGGCGATTATTGCAGAAAGCGTACATGTCGGCAAAAACGTCGTGATGGGCGTTGGCGAGGAAGCGCCGAATGTATTAAAACCGAATATTTACGGATTCGGACTCGTGACCGTTGGAGAAAAAGCAGTCATTCCGGATGGCGTAACCATTGGAAAGAATGTCTGCATTTCCGGCGAAACTACCATCGAGGATTACCCGGATGGCACACTTCCGTCCGGCGGAGCAATTGTAGAAAAGGACGGTGAGTAATATGAGAGCATTGGGAATTATTCTTGCAGGCGGTAACAACAACAAAATGAGAGAGCTGTCCAACAAAAGAGCCGTTGCAGCTATGCCGGTCGCAGGCAGCTTCCGCAGCATCGACTTCGCTCTGTCCAGCATGGCAAACTCTCATATTCAGAAAGTGGCTGTCCTGACACAGTACAACGCCAGATCCTTAAACGAGCATTTAAGCTCTTCGAAATGGTGGGATTTCGGAAGAAAACATGGCGGTCTGTTTGTATTTTCTCCAACCGTTACATCGGATAACAGCTGGTGGTACCGCGGAACGGCAGATGCGATCAGCCAGAACCTGACATGGCTGAAAAACAGCCATGAGCCATACGTAGTCATCGCTTCCGGTGACGGCGTATACAAACTTGATTTCAACAAGGTGCTGGAGTACCATATCGCAAAACGTGCCGACGTTACCGTGGTATGCACCGAGTCCAGAGAAGCAGATACCAGCCGGTTCGGTGTCCTGAAGATGAATGAGGACTGCCGCATCGAGGAGTTTGAGGAAAAACCGATGGTTTCCAGCTCCAATGTGATTTCTACCGGTATCTATGTCATCCGCCGCCGCCAGCTGATCGAAATGATTGAGCGCAGTGCACAGGAAGACCGCTACGACTTTGTAAAAGATATCTTAATCCGTTACAAGAATCTGAAACGGATTTACGGCTACAAGATCAACACCTACTGGAGCAACATTGCTACCGTAGATTCCTATTACAGAACCAACATGGATTTCCTGAAACCGGAGGTAAGAGATTACTTCTTCGGTCAGTATCCTGGCATCTACTCCAAAATTGACGACCTTCCGCCGGCAAAATACAACCCGGGCTGCGTAGTGAAAAATTCCCTCGTATCCAGCGGCTGTATCATCAACGGACAGGTTGAGAACTCTGTTCTGTTCAAGAAAGTATATGTAGGAAACAACTGTGTGATTAAAAACTCCATCATCTTAAACGATGTCTATCTTGGAGACAACACTCACATTGAGAACTGTATTGTGGAAAGCAGGGACACCATCCGTGCAAACTCCTATCATTGTGGTGAGGACGGCATCAAGATTGTTGTCGAGAAAAACGAAAGATACGCCATCTGATTATGAGGTGAAAGGGGCATAAAAATTTATGAACATTACAGACGTTAGAGTACGCAAGGTTACAAAAGAAGGAAAAATGAAGGCGGTTGTGTCCATCACAATCGATGACGAGTTTGTCGTACACGATATTAAAGTAATCGAAGGAGAGAAAGGACTGTTTATTGCGATGCCGAGCCGCAAGGCTACGGACGGGGAGTACCGCGATATCGCACATCCGATCAACTCCGGAACCAGGGAAAAAATTCAGACTATTATCCTGAAACAGTACGAACAGGCGATGGCAGAAGCGGAAGCAGAGGAAGCTGCTGCAGAAGCCTGAGTAAAAAAAATGCCCCCGGGCGGAAAACGGAAGTGGTTACGTTTTCCGCCCGGGGGCGTTTTTACGTCAGCAAAAAAGAAAGATGACGATATACAAAAGTATATCGCCATCTTTTTATGAGGGGGGAGATAGTGAGTGGTTTATCAACTATCCGAGATTTATTATAAAAGGAATATGTGAGCAAAGTGTGTCCAAATTCTAAAAGAAATGGAAAAAATATAAAGAAAAGAAGAAAAATTGCGGGAAGAGGTATGGACAGAAGAGAGAAGAGAGCGTAAAGTGAGAGAAAAATGTACCTTCGGAGTCTTTTTGTGCCTGTCTTTGTGTGAACTGAAAAATTCCGGGAGTACATCATAAAAAGAGGAGGAAACAGGATGAGACAGAAGAGAATCAGCGATTACGGATATCGGATTGGCCATCGTGAAAGCGGTCCGCGAAACAAAATTACGGATGTACCGGGAGTGCGGGTAGGCCATGCGACGGTGGAAGACGGAAATCAGCATACCGGTGTGACGGTGATTGTACCGGGAGAGGGGAATCCGTTTCTGAAGAAATACCTGGCGTCTGCTTACGTGCATAACGGTTTCGGAAAAACATGCGGTCTTGTACAGATACAGGAACTCGGAACTCTCGAAACGCCCATTGCCCTGACCAATACACTGAATGTCGGAAAAGTGGCGGATGCCATGATTTCATGGATGATACAGCAGACCAAAAAAGAAGGGGAAGATGTTTTCTCCATCAATCCGGTTGTCGGAGAATGCAACGACTCGAGGATCAATGAGATTGGGAACCGGGCAGTGGGGGAAAAAGAGCTGTATCAGGCACTGGAGCAGGCGGATACAGACTTTGCGGAAGGAGCTGTCGGTGCCGGAACAGGAACGATCTGTTATGGACTGAAAGGGGGAATCGGATCGTCCTCCCGCACGCTGGTACTTGATGGAAAAACATATACCATCGGTGTACTGGTACAGTCGAATTTCGGGGCAACCAGAGATTTGAAAATCAGTGGAAAACCGGCAGGGGAGAGAATTCTGGAACAGATCCGGAAAGAAGAATGCGGAAGCAGCGCCGAAGACCGGGGATCCATTATGACGGTTCTGGCGACGGATCTTCCGGTATCGGAGCGGCAGCTGTACCGGATCATCCGCCGCTGCGGAGTCGGAATCGCCAGAACGGGAGCCTATACCGGCCACGGAAGCGGTGAAATCATGATCGGATTTACAACGGCAAACCGCGTGGATACAAAGAGTACATGTGAAGTGGAAGCGTGCGCCCGGATAAAAGAAGAAAAAATCAACGAGGCATTTGAAGCTGCGGCAGAGGCTGCGGAAGAAGCAATCCTGAACTCTATGGTAACCGCAAAGGAAAAAAGAGGCCTGGACGGAGCCAGATACCGCAGCCTTGCCGAGTTTCTGGAAAAACCGGGATTTCTGAAATAAATCATTTTTCCAGAACCATACGCCCCAGCTCAGAGATTTCGCATCCGCCCTTTGTGCGGTGCACGATGAGATAACCGGCGGAAGAAAGCTCTCCTAGCACGGTGCGCAGAGCCGCTTCGGATACAAAGGTTTCTCCGTCGGCCAGTCCGTTTTTGATGGCCAGGCGGCCTGCTTTCGGATGCGTCGATACGAAAGAAAGAACCTGATATTGAAGATCGGTGAGGGAAACATCAGCCATCTGGCGGGAGCGGAGGTACGTCGGCAGGTCGGAAAGCTGCAGCTTATGACTGTTGTACCGGGTAAACAGGCTGCAGGACAGATTGTACAGCTCATGAATATTTCCGGGGTACGCATACTCCTTCAAAAAGCGCAGAAGCCCTTCCGAAAAGATCCGGTCGCAGGTCATATCGGAATTGTGGAAAAACTGAAGCAGAAAGTAATTGAGAAGATCGGGAATATCCTCCCTGCGTCTGCGGATCGGGACGGTCTGAAGCTCCGAAGCACTTAAAAGATGAAAAAGCTCCCGCAGGAAGGTTCCTTTTTCTACTTTTTTGTAAAGGTTATCATCTGCAATGGCAATGATCCGCACATCGAAACGGTGTGTTTCCGGTGCGGAAAAGAAATTTCCATAAACATTGGTAAGAACATTGACCAGCAGATCCTGAATGGCAAGCGGGAAACGGTCCACCTGGGAAAGAACGAGTGTGCCATGGTTGGTTTCGGCAAGAAGCCGGAGCAGGGAGGATTCGGTCAGATCATTTCCCGGAGAGTGAAGAACGGAAAACGGATAATGGTGGCGGCGCGAAAAATTGTGGATTGCACGTGCGAGTGTCCGGCGCTGTGTACCGCTTTCCCCCTGGATCAGAATCGGAAAATCAAAAAGTGCAAGATGTCTGGCCTGCGTCATCAGATTCTGGACGGAATCTGCGTGGGAAAGGGAAAGAGAAAATGTACGGGAGGAAGCAAAAAAAGTGCTTTCTTCCGTTTTTTCTTCTTCGGCTGCCGGTGCCTCTGTGGATCTGCCCCCGGGAAGAAATGCAAGGAAAACAGGATCTGTATCCGGAAACACCATAGAAAGAACGCTTAACGTAATCTGTGTTTTCTGATCCGAAAGGAGAATGGTCCAGTCGCCGTTGCGGTCGAAGGCAGTATCTGCGTAGGCAGGCGGAAGACATTCCGAAAAAGGCTGCCCTTCAAAATTGGAGGAGGGAAGAGAGAAGGCATGTGCAAATTTAGCGTTCATAAACTGAATGCGGCCATCCGCGCCAAACAGACAGACGCCAACGGGAAGAGAGAACAGGATCACCTGCATGAGCTGTTCGGCCTGCACATAATTGGTATAGTAGGTTTCTGAGGTCTTGACGGTGTGAAGAATCTGCTTGACGTAATTGCGCGATACACGGTTTACGGTCTGCAGAGGAATGTTGAAATATTCGCAGAGCTGTAAAATAGTGGAAATATCAATGATACGGTTGCCGATATCCAGCACATTCGGAATGCGGGAAGGAACGAGCTGCGGCTCGCCGGCGGTAATGGCAAACTGAATGTCAGACTCGGTATCCTTGCATCCGGGATAAAACGGAACAAAGTCATATTGTGTGATGCCGCATTCCTCAAGCTGGGAAATGATAGCGAGAGTGGAATATTTATCATCGTTTACCAGATAGACACGTTCGTGCGGCGGAATCTGAATGATTTTATCCAGAAACATATGGTTGAAGACGCGGTCGCAGGCGAGCTGTAAAATGGAGGAGTCAAGGGTAAGCGGAAAGGTTTCCATGGCGCGGGCGGTTGGAAAAAGGACGCACTGGTATCCCCGGAAGAGAGAGGGGTCTGTGGCCTGTTCTCTTAAAAGTGTATTGAAGGTGAGATATTCACCGAGCACGGAGTGAAGATAAGACTGAAATTCGGAAAGCATTCGTTTCCGGGAAGAAATGATCAATACGTTGCCAAGCTTTTGTGTTCTGTTCATAAAGGGCCTCTTTTCCTGCTAAAAAGTGGTAATGGGTTAAAAATTAGGATAATTATACCATTTTTGACGAAAATAAACAACCTAAATGCAAAAATGCAAAAAAGAAAAGAAAAAAACAGGAAGAATGCTTTGACATAGTGACGCATTACATCTATAATACCGATTAAGCAAAGGGGCTGTAAAAAAAAAGGTAAGGCATCTTTGCTCTTTTTTATATCATGGTTCTGTTATCTGTGAAAAGAAAGAACAAAGAAAACAGCAACACTTGCAGAAAAGGAGGAGACAACAATGAAAAAAAGACATGTAATGCGTGCTCTGGTTGCAGCAGCAACGGCACTGGCGCTGACAGCATGTGGATCGACTGGTTCTTCTGACACAAGTAAGAGCACATCAACAGCATCTGCTGCATCGACCTCATCCGGTTCAGAAGCAGGTACGGAGAATACCATCACGATCCCGGCAGGCGAGTCGGTATCCCAGGATTCAGATGTTACGGCAATGATAGGTGTAGATTTTACCACCATGGATCCGATGGATACTTCCGATACACTTTCCGGTGGTGTACAGCGAATGATGATGGACGGTCTGTTTGGATTTGATGAGAATATGCAGATCATTCCGATGCTGGCAACCAGCTACGAAGCAAACGATGAAGCAACCGAGTATACGATTCATCTTCGTGAGGGCGTAAGCTTTACCGATGGAACTCCGTGGAATGCAGATGCCCTGATTGCAAACGTAAACAAATGGGCAGACAAGAGCCTTGGACTGAAACGTACTACATTCCTCTGCAATGTTCTGGATCATGCAGAGAAGGTAGATGACTATACCGTTACAATTTATTTATCACAGTCATTCGGTGCTTTCATCAGCAACCTGGCACATCCGGCTACGCTGATCATGAGCCCGAAACAGATTGAAGCAGGAGAAGATGCCTGTGCACAGGCACCGGTAGGAACCGGCCAGTACAAATTTGTTGAGTGGGTTGCCGGTGACCATATGAAGGTAGAGCTGAACAAAGACTGGTGGGGATATGACGCAGACGTCTGCGGCGGAACTGCTCTGGCAGATGCAGATGCAGGATTTAAGAGCATCACATTCAAACCGGTTGCAGAAAGTGCTACCCGTGTATCTGCAATTCAGGCAGGTGACGCACAGATTATGTGGTCTGTACCGACCGAAAGCGTTGACACCTTAAAAGGTGACAGCAACGTATCCGTTGGAATGGGCGACAGCATCGCCGTATGGTACTTCTTCATGAATACACAGAAAGCACCGTTCAACGATGTTAAGGTTCGTGAGGCAATGGCTTATGCAATCAACAAAGAGGCATATATCCAGGTCGTTATGAACGGTTACGGTTCTGTGGCAACTTCTATGGTAGGAGAAGAAGTACAGCACTACAAAGGAAATGATCCGTATTCCTACGATCCGGAAAAAGCAAAAGAGCTGTTAAAGGAAGCAGGATATCCGGATGGATTTACCACAACACTGATGTACAGCAACACGACAGCAAATCAGAAAAAAGCAGAGTTCTACAAACAGCAGCTTTCTGAGGTTGGTATTGATCTGGAACTGAACGGAATGGAAAATGCCGTTCTGAATGAAAAGGTTCAGGGAGCTGACTGCGCAGGCGCCGATGCCGAGGTTGACTGCTACATAAGCGGATGGTCTACTTCCACCGGTGATGCTGACTGGGGACTTCGCCCGATGCTGGCAACCGAGTCTGAGCCGCCGATGAGCTTCAATATCAGCTACTATGAGAATGAAAAAGTAGATCAGCTTCTCAAAGACGGTCTTGCAACTGCAGATGAAGACAAACGTGGTGAGATCTATGGAGAAGTACAGGATATCGTATGGAAGGATCTCCCGCTGCTCTGCATCGCAAGCGATAAAAACATCTGGGCAACCAGCAACAACATTACCGGAGTATATCTGTTAGGTGATGGAAGCATCGGCATGAGAAATGCCAGAATGGCAGCCGAATAACGGCAGACTGAAACAAGGATATGAAAAGACCCGGCGTCCTTCCATCAAAAGAGGGCGCCGGTTTCTTACAAACAGGAAAGCAGGCAGTGATCCGTGGGATTGTACCTGTAGGATAAGCATGAAAGTAGGAGATACAATATGCCAAAATATATACTGAAGCGTATTGTGGGTACGATCCCCACACTGATTATTGTTGTTACATTTGTATTTTTCTTTGTCCGCCTGATTCCGGGAGATCCGGCGAGACTCGTTGCAGGAGAGCAGGCAACACAGGATGACGTAGAGGCAGTAAGAGAAGAGCTTGGCCTCAATAAATCCATTCCGACACAGTATGTTACCTATGTGACAGGACTTTTAAAAGGAAATCTCGGAACATCCCTTCGCACAAAGCAGCCAGTTACAAAGGAAGTTGCGGGAAGATTCGGAAATACCGTTCGTCTGGCATTTGTCACATTGCTGTGGAGCTCGGTTGTTGGTGTGCTTTTTGGTGTGTGGTCCGGAACACACCGGGGAAAATGGCAGGATTATACCGGAATGACGATTGCGGTCTCAGGTATTTCGCTCCCCTCGTTCTGGATCGGCTTTCTGCTGATTATGCTGTTTGCGGTAAAACTGCGAATTCTGCCGACAACAAGCGGAACAAGCCTGAAAAGTCTGATTATGCCGTCGATCACGCTCGGCGTCGGAATTGCAGCCGTGATCGCACGATTTACAAGATCCTCCATTATTGAGGTTTTAAAAGAAGATTACGTCAGAACAGCAAGAGCAAAAGGAATCAAAGAAAAGGTTGTGATCTGGAAGCATGCGTTCCGCAACTCCATGATTTCCGTCGTGACGGTTGTGGGTCTGCAGTTCGGCTTTCTGCTGGGAGGTTCTGTTGTCACAGAAACGGTATTTGCCTATCCTGGCCTTGGCTCCCTTCTGATTGAATCGGTCAATTACAGAGATTATCCGGCAATCCAGTCCCTGATTCTGATCTTTTCGCTGCAGTTTATCGTCATCAACCTGATTGTCGATATCCTCTATGCGGTTCTGAATCCGGAAATTAAACTTCAGTAGGAGATGAGTGGAATGAAAGAAAAGAAAAAAGTACAGACCGAGAACCAGGAGAGAATTAAAACTCCGTTTTCTGAGATGGTTCGAAAATTTAAAAAACAGAAAAATGCAGTAGTTGCGCTTTGTTTTATCATTTTTCTCATTTTCCTTGCGTTTTTCGGAAGCAAAATTGTGCCGTACGGAATCAATGAGTATGATTACAATGCGATTCTGCAGGGACCAAGTATGAAGCACCTGTTTGGAACGGATGAGTTTGGACGGGATCTGTTTTCCCGTATCGTCTGTGGAACCCGGATTTCACTTGCAGTCGGATTCGGCGCTGTTACGGTCGGTGCAGTCTGTGGTACCATTCTCGGACTTCTGGCCGGATATTACGGCGGATGGATTGATTCTATTATTATGAGAATCTGCGATGTCCTGTTCGCTTTTCCGGGACTGATTCTTGCAATCGCCATCGTGGCAATCCTCGGAAGCGGCATGACAAACGTTGTGATTGCGGTCGCTGTCTTTTCTACACCGACCTTTGCACGGCTTGTCCGAAGCAAAACGCTGAGCCTGAAAAATTCCGTTTTTGTCCTGGCGGCACGGAACATCGGTGTTTCCGATGCGAGAATTCTGTTTCACCATATTCTGCCGGGAGCCATTCCGGACATCATTGTACAGTATTCCATGTCATTTGGATCTTCCATTCTGACGGCATCGAGCCTTTCCTTCCTGGGAATGGGAGCACAGCCGCCGACACCGGAATGGGGACTGCTTCTTTCCAACGGAAGAAACTATATGACGAGCGCAATGTATGTGACGATTTTCCCGGGTCTTGCGATTTTCCTTACCGTACTGAGCTTTAACCTGTTAGGCGACGGACTTCGCGATGCACTCGATCCGAAACTTTCCGATTGATAAGGAGGAGCAGAAGTGGCTACTGATAACGTACTTGAGATAAAAAATTTACATACGTATTTCTATACCGATGGCGGTGTGATCAAAGCAGTAGACGGTGTCGATGTGGAGCTTCGACGCGGCGCAACGCTTGGCATCGTAGGCGAGTCGGGAAGTGGAAAGAGCGTGACATCCCTCTCTGTGATGGGATTACTGGCCGGAACGAAAGGAAAAATTGCTGACGGCGAAATCCTGCTGGATGGCGATGATATTGTAAAGCTGACGAAGGAACAGCAGAGAAAGCTGCGCGGAAGCAAAATTTCCATGATTTTCCAGGAACCGATGACCAGCCTGAATCCGGTCATGAAGATCGGGGATCAGGTGGCAGAATGCGTTCTGCAGCATGAAAAAATATCAAAAAAAGAGGCACTGAAAAAAGCAGAGGATATGCTCCGGAAAACGGGCGTTCCGCGTGTGGAGCATATGATGAAGGAGTATCCGTTCCAGCTTTCCGGCGGCCAGAGACAGAGGGTCATGATTGCCATGGCACTTGTATGTAAGCCGGAAATCCTGATCGCGGATGAGCCGACGACCGCACTGGATGTAACGATTCAGGCACAGATTCTGGATCTGATGAACCAGCTGAAAAAAGAGACGGGTACATCCATCCTGTTTATTACACATGATCTTGGCGTTGTCGCAGAGGTCTGCGATGATGTTGCCGTTATGTACTGTGGCCGCGTGGTAGAGCGGGGAGATGTAAAAACAATTTTCGCCAATCCGTCCCACCCGTATACGAAAGGACTGCTGGGATCGATTCCGAGACTGGGAGATGCCGGAAAAGAACTGAATTCGATTCCGGGAAACGTTCCGAACCCGAAATATATGCCGAAAGGCTGCAAATTTGCGCCGCGATGTCCATACGCTTCGGAAAAATGCCGCGAGGCAGAACCGGGATTTTTCCAGATCGGGGAAGGCCATATCAGCAGATGCTGGCTCTGCGAAAGCGGACAGCTCAAAACAGACCACGTAGAGAAGGCAGGTGACTAGGATGTCGGATACATTACTTAGAGTAGAGGATTTGAAAATTTATTATC
>NZ_CDRRUH010000007.1:0-78534 GCF_977045365.1 Fusicatenibacter sp. | reverse complement strand
AAGGTGTGTCTTTACCTTACTACTTAACATAGTTCCTATCTGCAACATGTCTTTCGACAGTAGCAGTCACTTAGGCTTGAGACCTATTGTTAAGCTATAGATAAGAGATTTCGTATGTCCACTTTTACCTATATTTATAAACATATTTTTATGTTTTTGGTTTCTTAACAATTAGTCCCTCTTAATGTAAGTGTAAACAGCAGACAATTCTGCCAAGTTACGATTATCTTACCATGGGGCAGGTGAAACATCAAGACAGCTTAAGGAAAGTTTAAGAAATTGGCAGAAAGATTAAAGTGGAAATGTGCATTCTTAAATAAATATTTTACTTGTGAAGCGGGGATGAATGTGCTATAATCTCTCCGGTGCGTCAGAACGCAGCGGGGCCGGGTTTCTCCGGGGTGCGTTCTGAAAAAAAGAAACCTGTACGTTGAATTGACAAAGAGAGCGAGGAATCTACGTGTATCTGACAAAGGACGAGTTTCTGCAGAAATTTGGAATTCTGCCGCAGGAATTTGAAGAGGCAGATATTTCCTGGGAAGAACTTCTGGAAATTGCGGATGATTATGAACGGCGCCGGCCGACGCTGGAAAAGATCCGAAAAGAATTTGTAGCAGAATTTCTGCAGGACAAGGAAAAAGAGATCGGACTGCAGTCATACCACAGCCGCCTGAAGGACACCGAACATCTGGTGGAAAAGCTGGTGCGCAAGCGTCTGGAAAATTATGCAAAATACCGGAAAATGGATGCGACAAACTACATGCGTTATGTGACAGACCTGATCGGAATCCGGGGACTTTTGCTGTATCGGGAGGACTGGGTAAACTTCCATAAATACATTACCCACTGGTTTAGAAACGATCCGGAAAAATACATCCGTGATTACGGCCGTGACTACGACCAGAATGCATCGGGCTATATGGCAGAGCCGCCGAAAGTCCATACGAGACTTGGTGATTACGCCGATATCTATGTGAACTGGATTCCCGAGGAGAATATTCTGGACCGGAAACATTACCGTGCGGTGCATTACATTGTCGTTTACCGCGGCGTCTATATTGAAATTCAGATCAAGACGCTGTTCGAGGAGGGCTGGGGAGAGATTGACCACAGCATTCTCTATCCGCGGCGCAAGGGAAACGCCATGCTGACCGAGTTTTCCGAGCTGCTGAACCGTCTGGCGGGTATGGGAGATGAGATGGGCTCGTTCTACCGCCGTCTCCAGGTTGTGCCGGATGAGAAGTTCCAGAGCAAGGAAACGATCGTGCGCAAGCGTGAATTAAAACCGCAGGTCAAGGCAGCAGTGGAAAAACGTGACCTGAACGAAATTCATACGATGGATGATGCCGTCTGGAGCATACTGAAAGAATAAAACTGCTTTTCAGACATGGGAAAGGATAAGAAAATGGATGGAAGAAACACGGGCCGCATGGGCTTCTCTCATGCAGCAGAGGACTCTGCGGAGAATATGATGGCGGCAGTCAAAGCCGGAAAAATCCGAAAACATCTGATGGGAAACACCTCGCCGATCCGCTACGGAACAATGGAAAAGCGCGAGATGACCGAATATACTGACTTTGTCCGGACGAAACTCTGCTATGAAATCCTGAATCTGCCCGGGGAGGAAAAATGAATACAATAGAAAAAATATACACAAACTACGACGGACTTCTGGAAGAATTTTCCGAAGAAGTAATCCAGAGCCGTTACGCTGTTTTTTACGAAGAAATCGAGGAATTTGCCAAGAGTCTCGGCATCCGCGAGAAAATCCAGATCAGCGAGTCGCTGTTGAGCCATGCAGTGCTGGACTATTTCACGGATATTTCCCGCCTGAAACATTTTCATCAGGCAAAGCATATCAATTCATTGAAAGTGATCTCCTATGAGACCTACTGGCTGCTGCGGAGAAAACCGATCCAGATCCTGGTGGAGGATGAGACATCGGATGCGATGGCATTTCTGAACGAAAAGTTCGTCTTTTCCCGGATTACCAAATATCTGATGGGCGACGGAAAACGGGTGATTTTAAGTCCGGAGACGAAAAAAGGCTTTCTGAATTATCTCGATTCGCTGTTTTATTACCTGAAATACCGCAATTACGATGCGGAAATGCTCGAGATGATGCTGATGGGCTTCAAAGCGGGTGTTCTCGTGGCGGATGATTTAAAGGAGCAGGAGTCCTGAAAAACGGGCGGAAGCGGAATACAACAAAATAAGATGAAGATCGAAAGAACCGGACGGGCCGTAAGGCTGCTGTCGGGTTCTTTTTTTGTGCGGTGCTGCATAAAGTGCAAAGACAGAAAACCGTTTCAAAAGGGAAGGACGGGACACGCTTTCTTTGCGAGTTTTGTACAGGGGGAATGGATATGGCCACGCTTGCAAAAATCAATGATTTTCTAAAAGCAGCGAATGCAGCTGCCTGGGGACTGCCGCTCCTTTTTCTGCTGCTTGGAACAGGCATTTTTCTGATGATCCAGCTTCGCGCGCTGCCCCTTCGACGGCTGCTTTTTGCCCTTCGTGCGGCGTTCGGACAGGATGCGAGACGCACCGGAGAGAAAACGGAAGCGGGAGTTTCGCCGTTCGCATCGCTGATGACGGAACTTGCGGCGGAGATCGGGACAGGCAATATCGTGGGGGTTGCTTCTGCAATGGCGCTGGGAGGACCGGGGGCACTGGTATGGATGATGCTTGCAGCGGTTGTGGGACTTGCCCTGAAATTTTCTGAGAGTTTTCTCTCGGTGCAGTACCGGATGCAAAGAAAAGACGGAACATACTGCGGCGGTCCGATGGTGACGCTGACCAGAGCATTTCCGGGGGAGCGGCTGGCGAAGATGCTGGCTGTGTTTTTTGCCGGAAGCGCCGTGCTGGTATCTCTCGGAATGGGCAATATGACGCAGGCAAACTCGATTGCGCTGGCGATGCAGGATACGTTTGGCGTGGCAAGAGAAAAAAGCGCGTTGGTGCTGACGATTCTTCTGCTGCTCGTGGTGACAGGCGGACTGCGTTCCATTGCAAAAGCGGCGGAGGTGCTGGTACCGGGAATGGCACTCTTTTATCTGGGCGGGGCAGGAATGGTAATCGGCCTGCACGCCGGAGAGCTTCCGCGGACACTGGTTGCGATGATACAGGACGCGTTTTCTTTCCGGGCGGCATCGGGAGGAGCGGTGGGTGCGGGAATTTCCCTGCTGCCGCCGGCCTTGCGGTATGGAATTTCCCGCGGTGTGTTTTCGAATGAAGCAGGGCTTGGAGCAGGCGGAATCAGTGCTGCGGCGGCGCAGACCGACGATCCCGTGCGGCAGGGGTACATCAGCATGACAGGTGTGTTCGTGGATACCATGGTGATCTGTCTTGTGACCGGCCTTGTCATCGGAGTGACCGGGGCGGCAGAACGGATACCGGAGGCGGAAAAAGCGGATGGCGCGGCGATGGTAATCCGTGCTTTTGCGAGTGTGTTCGGACCGGCGGGAGGTTCTGTTGTTGCGGTCGGGATTCTGCTGTTCGCATTTGCAACGATGGCCGGCTGGGCATACCAGGGGGAGCAGGCGTTTCTCTGGCTGGTGAAAAAGGATAGCTTCGGAATGGTTTACCGTGTTTTCTTCTGCTTTGCAGCGTTTGCCGGGTGCGTCTGCATGGCGGAAACGGTCTGGAATTTTGCGGAGCTTGCCAATGCCTGCATGGCGGTGCCGAACCTGATCTGTGTGCTGCGGCTCTGGAAGGAAGTAAAAGACGAGGCGTTCCGGTTTGAAAGCAGGATAAAAAAGGCGGAACAAAAGAAAGACAGAAATACATGAGAAACCGTATTTCCGGCCATCAGGCAGATTTCGAGGTAAGCTGATCGAGAGAGCCGAAAGAATATCCCATTTCTTCCCACTTCGTCAGCAGCTCATCGAGAATCTCCGCGTTAGTGGATGAGGTATTATGAAGCAGGACGATGGCACCGGGATGAATGCGTCCGGTCAACTTTTTGAAAGCCTCCTCGTGGGTCGGCTGCTGATCCTGGTACCAGTCTACATAGGCAAGACTCCAGAAAAAGGTCTGATAGCCGAGATCTTTTGCCATCTGCAGATTCTGCGTGCTGTATTTTCCCTGAGGAGGCCGGTAAAATTTCACCATTTCCTGGCCGGTGGTCTCCTGGTAAAGAGCGGAAACACGGTTCAGCTCTTCGGAGAAGGCTTCCTGCGTGGAAATTTTGGACATATCCGGGTGCGACCAGGTGTGGTTTCCGACGATATGGCCTTCTGCCGCCATGCGTTTGACAAGATCCGGCTGGTCGGAGAGAAAATTGCCGACGACAAAAAACGCCGCGGGTGCCTGATGCTTCTGGAGTGCGTCAAGGATTGCCGGGGTGTTGCCGTTTTCGTAGCCGCAGTCAAACGTCAGATAAATGATGTTTTCTTCCGGTGAAGCGGCAAACCAGGCATTGTAGGCGGCAAGCTCTTCGGATGTAGCGTTGCCGACGGGAGTCTTCCCTTTTTCAGGGAAGGAGAGGCCCCAGTTTTCGGCAGCGGAGGAGAGAACGGGCAGCGAAACGGAAGAAACAGGTGTCTCCGGAGCAGCAGAGAGAAAAACTGGGGCTGCCTTTCGGAGCGCACGGCAGGTAAAGTGGGACAGAACAGAGCCAAAAAGGAAAGCGGAGCAGAAAAAAGCGGCGGCGATACCGGCTTTTTTCAGGATCCGGCGGGAAAGGGGTGAAAGAGAACGCATAAAATTCCCCTCCAGGACTTTTTGAGACAATATATGTATGGGTGAAAGAAAACATGCGGCACACATCTGTTTGACTTTACCTGCAATCTATGTCACAATGGCGGTAGAGTGGATGGAAAGGGCAGAGAAAAACAAGATGACAAAATATGAGATTTTAAAAAAGTATTTCGGTTACGACTCCTTCCGGGAGGGACAGGAAATGCTGGTGGATGCACTTCTTTCCGGGCAGGATGTGCTCGGCATCATGCCGACCGGCGCGGGAAAATCGCTGTGCTATCAGATTCCGGCGCTTCTGCTGCCGGGGATTACGCTGGTAGTATCTCCTTTGATTTCCCTGATGAAGGATCAGGTATCCACCCTGAACCAGGCGGGAGTTCACGCTGCATTTCTGAACAGCTCGTTGAGTGCAGCGCAGTACCGGAAAGCACTTGGATTCGCCATGGAGGGCAGATACAAGATTATCTATGTCGCTCCGGAGCGTCTTCTGACACCGGAGTTTCTGTATGCGGTGCAGTCGATGGAGATTTCGATGATCAGTGTGGATGAGGCACACTGTATCTCCCAGTGGGGACAGGATTTCCGCCCAAGTTACCTGAAAATCACGGAGTTTGTAGATCAGCTTCCCACGCGTCCGGTGATCGGAGCTTTTACGGCAACGGCAACAAAAGAGGTGCGGGACGATATCGAGGCACTGCTGTCGCTGCGTGCCCCGGTACGTCTGGTAACTGGTTTTGACCGGAAGAATCTGAAATTTACGGTACAGCAGCCGAAAGACAAATTTGCGGCGGTAGAGTCCTTTCTTGCGGAGCATGAGGCGGACTGCGGCATTATTTACTGTCTGACCAGAAAAAATGTGGAGGAGGTCTGTGAAAAGCTCGAACAGAAAGGGTATTCTGTCACAAGATATCACGCGGGCCTTTCCGATCTGGAACGGAAAGAAAACCAGGAAGACTTTATTTACGACCGGAAGCAGATCATGGTAGCGACGAACGCCTTCGGAATGGGAATCGATAAATCGAATGTGCGGTACGTCATCCATTATAATATGCCGAAAAACATGGAAAGCTATTATCAGGAGGCCGGACGAGCAGGCAGGGACGGTCTTCCGGCGGAATGTATTCTGCTGTATGCCGGACAGGATGTAATCACAAACCAGTTCTTTATCGAAAATATGGCACAGGAGAGTGAAGATCCCGAGATGACGGCATTGATCCGCCAGAGGGAAGAGGAACGCCTGAAAAAAATGACGTTCTACTGCTTCACGCACGAGTGTCTGAGAGACTATATCCTGCGGTATTTCGGAGAATACGGTTCCAACTACTGCGGAAACTGTTCCAACTGCCTCTCGGAATTTGAGACAGTGGATGTAACAGCGGCGGCAAAAGCAATTCTGGGCTGTGTGCGGGAATGCCGCCAGCGTTATGGCACGACGGTGATTCTCGATACGCTGCATGGCGCAAACACCGCGAAAATCCGTCAGTACCATATGGATGAAAATTCCCATTACGGGGAGCTGTCAAAAGAGCCGGTTTATCGTCTGCGCCAGATCTTAAACGAGCTGCAGGTGCGGGAATATCTCTATGTAACAGCCGATACCTACAGTATTGTGCGTCTTCTGCCCAGAGCATCGGAGCTGCTGGATAAGGACGGCACGATGCTGATGAAGATGGCGAAAGAAGAAAAGCGGATGCCGAAGGCAGCAAAAGAGAAGACAAAGACAAGAACTTCAGCGGCGGCAAAGGATCTTTCCAACGATGAGGCCTCGGTATTCGAAAAACTGCGGGCACTCCGGATGGAGCTTGCAAAGGAGCATAAAGTGCCGCCGTATATTATCTTCTCGGATAAAACACTGATCCAGATGGCGATGGAGAAACCGTCCAACAAAGAGGAAATGCTGGCGGTCTCCGGTGTCGGCGAGAGCAAATTTGAAAAGTACGGGGAAACGTTTCTTGCATGTCTTGCAGAAAGATAAAGCAAGTCGTGTAAAAAAAACGGGAAAACAACAGGAAAACAACAGGAAAACAACAGGAAAACAACAGGAAAACAACAGGAAAACAACAGGAAAGGAAGACTATGCTTATGAAAAAAGAAAACGCAGTTATTTTTGGAGTGACCGGTGTTGTATTTGCCGCCGCGCTGATTGGAGGCGGAATCTATATGAAAACGGAACGGGACCGAAATCTGAATGCAGATACAGCAAGTGCCGCAGCGGACAGCAACAGGGCTGAAGAAGTACAGAAAGCCGTATTTCTTGCAGAAGATTCCGGGTTATGGTACCTGGGAGATCTGGAACACGGAAACATCTATGTGACACATACACCGTCCGACACACTTTACGATGAAAATGGAAATGCCATTGATCCGTCCGAGATCAAAAAAGGAGATTTTCTTCAGGTGGAGGGCGACGGTATTATGCTGAACTCCTATCCGGGACAATATCCGGGCATCAGCCGTATTATGAGAATCAGCGGCGGTACGGAGGCGGATGCAGAAAAATTCGATGAGGAACTTTCCCAGATTCTGCCGGAAAAGGATCCATCGGAAATTCCGTTTCTGAATCTGTGCTACACACAGCCAGATGCCCAGATGACAGCTATGGCAACACAGGGAGGTTATACCTGGTCTTATGTTGATGAGGACGGCAATGGTCAGAACGTCGTTGCGGACAGTGCGTTCATTCTGGAATGGACGGAACTGAATGATCTGAATACAGCAAATGACGAAGGAAAAACCGATCTGGAGCTTATCTTCTCGGAAGAGCCGGATTCTGTCACAGCAGAAAGATGGCCGGCCGAAGACCGGGGGCAGGACTTTGGCAATGGTTACCCGGAGGGAGAAAGCGTTTCTGTGGAGCATGCGGAGAGCTGGAGCATTCCGGGAGCCGAGGCCGGCTACATCTACGAAGTGGACGCGGTATTCGAAAATGGAACCGTGTCATACGGATTTGAAGTGAAAAAGTAAAAAAAGACTTTCTTTTTCTGTGACATTATGCTATTTTTACTGTGAAAACAGAAAAATGCAATGTGCCATACGGCATAAGCAGCTGACTTTTCAAAAATCAGAATCCGTTTGACCGGAGGATGCGAGGAGGAATTTGTATGAAGTTAATTGTTGCTGTATTACGGAAAGAGGACGAGGCAGACACCATTGCCGAGTTGAACAAAAAAGGCTTTTTTGTGACGGAGCTTGCCACGACCGGCGGTTTCCTGAAAGAGAAGAACACAACACTGCTGATCGGAACCGATGATCATAAGCTCGATGCTGTGCTTGCGATCTTAAAACAGGAAGCAGGGCTTCGGAAAACAGTTACCTATGCGGCCACCCCGATGGAAAGCGGAAACTTCTGCCCGGGCGGAAATTACTCTGTTCCGATCGATACCCAGACAGGAGGCTGTACTGTGTTTGTGCTGAACATGGAACAGCTGGAAAAATTCTAGGACTCTAAAGGTTTTTAAATTCCGGCATATGATTCCGGTAGTGGAGCGGCAGATGCGTGCGCTGACAGTCGGGATTGGAACGCTCTTTGATGGCAATTGCAGTGAAAAATCCTTTCCAGAGTTCTTCGTAAGGATCGGAAGTGGATTCCGTGAGGGAAAGGCGTTCTATTTCATCCGGAGAAAGACGGGTCAGATAAAAGGGACGGTCAGCGGGATGCACGACGGCAAGCTGCCGGGTATCATCGAGAATCATCCAGTTTTCTGAGGGGAGCCGGTCAGAAAAATGGGGAGCGACCAGGGTCAGCACATTGGCTTTCGGGGAAATATGCGAGACCAGGATCGGAAAACCGGAGGAAATATTTGCAAAACGGATAAATTCCCGGAACGAATGCGCTTCATTTGTGACCTGACGGGAAACTTCAAAAGCGTGGAATACCGCCGGTTCCTGCAGCATATGCAGGGTATCCTTTCCATAGGAAAAGCCGTAGAGCAGAAAACGATAAATGATGTCGGGAGCGTCGCTTCTCTCGGACATTGCACAGAGATAGACGAGCCGCCAGGCTGCTGCGCCGATCTTCTTTTGAATGGATCGCGTGACGCTGGCGGCCTTTTCTGCGTCCGGTTCAACATGGCAGTAATCGCAGAACAGCTCCAGATTGCCGACTGGTTCCGTCATCAGCCGCACATTGCGGTAGCCGAGACGGGAATTCCAGGCTTCATAGATGCAGGTCAGGATCGACGCAAGATCCGGGCTGCAGGTGTAAACAGTCATAATAAAATCCTTTCTGAAATCAATTGATACAGACAACAGCCTTCTGCAAAAAAGCGCAGATACAGCAAAAAGGCTTTTCCATGAGAAGAACGCCCGGGATTATATATGCCCAGGTACGGCAGCGTCAAACAGAGAAAGCTGCTGATACTGTTCCGGATGGGAAACCTCCCAGTTGGAGACGGCTTCTTCTCCCGTGAGCTGCCGGGTCAGAAACTGCTGTTCCAGCCGCAAGTGATACATCATTTTTCCCTCACAGGTGATAAAATATTTGGCGCGCTTCAGCACCACACCGATCTTTTTCAGGTGCTCAAACGAAAGATGGGAGCTTCTGCGGCTCTTTACAATCCGCATGGCCGATTTCGGTCCGATGCCGGGAACACGCAGAAGGTCGGCATACTCAGCCGTGTTGATCTCCACCGGGAACAGCTCCATATGGCGCAGCGCCCAGTCGCATTTCGGGTCGAGCTGTGCATGAAAGTTCGGGTGGGCTTCATCGAGCAGTTCATCTGCCTGAAAACCGTAGAAGCGGAGCAGCCAGTCCGCCTGATAGAGGCGGTGTTCCCGAAGAAGCGGCGGCTTGGTCTCCCGTGAGGGCAGGGCGGAATCTTCGTTGACCGGAATGTAGGCGGAGTAAAAGACGCGCTTCAGGTCATACTGTTGGTAGAGGAGCTGTGAGGTGGAGAGAAGCTGGTAATCGTTTTCCTTTGTCGCACCGATGATCATCTGCGTGCTCTGGCCGGCAGGAACGAAGGGAGCAGAGCGTTCCTTTTCCGGCAGTGACCGCGCGGAGGAGGAAGAGATCCAGCCCGGATCGGCAGCGGAGGCGGAAATCTGCTTTCGTGTATCGAAAATGGATTGGGAGAGATAGCGGTTTCCCGAGGAACGCTCCAAAAAAGCGCTTTTCCCTGCGGTCAGCCGGTAATCCACAATGCCGGACTGGATCTGGCGCATGGGTTTTAAAATCGCTTTCTGTGTCTTCTGCGGGGCCAGTTTCTGCAGCCCTTCTCCCGTTGGAAGTTCCAGATTGACGCTCATGCGGTCGGCGAGATAGCCGGTCTTTTCGATCAGCTCGGCGGGTGCGCCGGGGATAGCTTTGACGTGGATGTAGCCGTTGAAGCGGTAACGATTACGTAAAAGATGCAGGGTGCGGTACATGAGTTCCATCGTATAGGCGGGATTTTTGCAGACGGCGGAACTTAAAAAGAGTCCCTCAATATAGTTTCGGCGGTAAAATTCCGTGACGAGTGTACAGACCTCCTCCGGTGTAAACGTGGCGTGCTGCCGGTCATTCCCGGCGCGGTTGACGCAGTATTTACAGTCGTAGATACAGTCGTTGCTCTGCAGAATTTTCAACAGAGAGATACAGCGTCCGTCGGAAGAAAAGCTGTGGCAGATACCGCAGGAGACCGAATTGCCGAGATGTCCCTGTTTTCCGGCACGGTTCACACCGCTGGAAGTGCACGCAACGTCGTATTTGGCCGCGTCAGCGAGAAGATTCAGCTTCTCGGAGAGAGAAAGTGTTTGTGATGATAACTGCATGGCAGAAAAATTCCTTTCTATGTTCCAATGAATACGAATAAAAGTAAAACAATAAGATAACAGGTATTTTACGAAAAGAACAACTGTTCGATAAAAGAAGTGTAACATAAATCGAACGAATGTTCAAGAGGAAAAATGAAAATAGTACACGAAAATACTGGAAGAAAAGAAGCAGAATTCGATCCGGCAAAACGTGAACAGGAAACAGCAGAGAAAATTTCTGTTAGAAAAAAGTTATACAAAAACAGCCGCACAGATCGGAAAAACAAATCTGTGCGGCTGTAAGCCAAATTTTATGGAATTGAAACGGAAGCAGAGCCGTTTACGCCAGAAGCGCCCCAATTGCCCCGAATACGCCGGAGCTTGCAAGCAGCATGATGACGCTTGCGAGGAGAACACCGCCCATGACGGCGAGAACGCTGGTCTTAAAGTCCATATCGAGGATACTTGCGGCCAGTGTGCCGGTCCATGCGCCGGTTCCCGGGAGCGGGATGCCGACGAAGAGCAGCAGGGCGAGCGGAAGTCCGCGGCCGGCTTTTGCTTTCAGTTTTTCCCCGCCCTTTTCGCCTTTTTCCAGACACCAGGTGAAGAACTTTCCGATATACTTTTTATCACATCCCCAGACAAGAACCTTTCGAGCGAACAGGAAAATAATCGGAACCGGAAGCATATTTCCGATGACGGCGATCAGATAGGCCGGAAGCGTCGGAATATGGAAAGCCACCGCGTACGGAATCGCACCACGCAGCTCGATGAGCGGAACCATGGAAATCAAAAATACAATCAGATATTTGGTAATCATATACACCTCTCGTTTTTTACAAAATGTTATCGTTTCTTAGTGCAACGCTCTTATTGTAGCGTGATGCCCGCCATTTGTCCAGTATAAAAAGAAAGAAAAGAGCGGGAGTAAAAGAAATCTTAAGAATTTCTGTATTTTTGTATAATTTTATAACCTTCAAAATTTGAATTTTAGAAAACTGTATGTTAGAATGAAGTGTACTGTTTGCAAAAGAACAGCAGAGATGCCCCCAATGACAGGGGCATGGATTGAAATAACAAACGAGGAGGACCCACCTATGATTGCACTGATCGACTATGATGCCGGAAATATAAAAAGCGTGGAAAAAGCCTTTCAAAGCCTTGGAAAAGAGGTCGTACTGACCAGGGATCCAGAAGTATTAAAGCGCGCAGATCACGTCGTCCTGCCGGGTGTCGGCAGCTTTGGGGATGCGATGGAAAATCTGAACCGCTATCATCTGGTACCGGTCATTCATGAAATCGTAGAAAAAGGGACTCCGTTTCTTGGGATCTGTCTCGGACTGCAGATCCTGTTTGAACGCAGCGAGGAGAGCCCGGGCGTTGCAGGCCTTGGCCTGTTAAAAGGAGAAATCCTTCGGATTCCGGACAAAGAGGGCTTAAAGATTCCGCACATGGGCTGGAACTCCATCCATCTGCAGAATGAGGGACGCTTATTCAAGGGCATCCCGCAGGAATCCTACGTCTACTTTGTCCACTCCTATTATCTGAAAGCAGAAGAGGAGGAAATTGTAAAAGCAACGACAGAGTACAGTACACACATCCATGCGTCCGTGGAAAAAGGAAATCTGTTCGCCTGCCAGTTCCACCCGGAAAAGAGTTCAGATCTTGGACTTGCCATTCTGAAAAACTTTGCGGAAATTGGAGAGGAGGACTAAGCGATGTTTACAAAACGAATTATCCCATGCCTGGATGTAAAAAACGGAAGAGTCGTAAAAGGCGTTAATTTCGTCGATTTAAAAGATGCCGGAGATCCGGTGGAGATTGCAAAAGCGTACGACAAGGCAGGAGCCGATGAAGTTGTGTTCCTCGATATCACCGCCTCCTCCGATCAGAGAGGAACGGTCGTTGATATGGTGCGCAAAGTAGCAGCAAACGTATTCATCCCATTCACCGTCGGCGGCGGAATCCGTACCGTAGACGATTTCAAGATGCTGCTCCGCGAGGGAGCCGACAAAATTTCGATCAACTCCTCCGCAATCAACAATCCGCAGCTAATTGGCGATGCGGCGCAGAAATTCGGCAGCCAGTGCGTGGTCGTTGCGATTGATGCGAAGAAGAGAGCGGACGGAAGCGGCTGGAATATCTACAAAAACGGCGGCCGGATCGATGTCGGCATCGACGCCGTTGAGTGGGCGAAAAAAGCCGAGCGCCTCGGAGCCGGAGAAATTCTGCTCACCAGCATGGACTGCGACGGAACAAAGGCGGGATACGATATCGAGCTGACAAGAACGATCGCAGAGAGCGTCGGCATCCCGGTCATCGCATCCGGCGGCGCAGGAACGCTGGAGCATTTTTATGATGCCTTAACCGAAGGAAAAGCCGATGCAGCGCTTGCCGCATCCCTGTTCCACTACAAAGAACTGGAAATTCGTGAAGTCAAAGAATATCTGGCAGGCCGCGATGTGCCGGTCCGCCTGTAAAAGGAAGGGAGAAAACGATATGCCGCCTCTTAGCGGAAGCTGGGCCAATGCCCTGAAAGGAGAATTCTCCAAAGATTATTATAAAAAACTGTTTCAGACGGTGGGAGCGGAGTACAAAACCCACACGATTTACCCGCCGGCTGATGATATTTTCAATGCGTTCCACTTTACCCCGCTTGAGCAGGTAAAAGTGGTCATCTTAGGCCAGGACCCGTACCACGAGCCGGGACAGGCACACGGACTCTGCTTTTCTGTAAAACCGGAAGTAGACATTCCGCCGTCCCTGGTCAATATTTATAAGGAACTCGAAGACGATCTGGGATGCTACATCCCAAATAACGGATATCTCGAAAAATGGGCACGCCAGGGTGTTCTGATGCTGAACACCGTGCTGACTGTGCGTGCGCATCAGGCAAACTCCCACAAAGAAATCGGCTGGGAGCAGTTCACCGACGCGGCAATCAAAGTGCTCGCCGAGCAGGACCGCCCGATGGTATTTATACTCTGGGGAAGACCGGCACAGCGCAAAAAAGAGATGATCCACAACCCAAAGCATCTGGTGCTGATGTCCGCTCATCCGAGTCCGCTCTCTGCGTACCGTGGATTTTTCGGCAGCCATCCGTTTTCCAGAACAAACGAATATCTGGAAGAAAACGGTCTTGCGCCGATTGACTGGCAGATCGAAAATGTAATACGGGGAGCAAAAGAATGAGTAAAAAGAAAAATACGTTATTGAGAAATACTTCTATTTTAATGGCGGCAACGATTATTTCACGTGTGATCGGCCTTTTATACCGGTCACCGCTCGGCGAAACCATTGGAAATGAAGGACTTGGCTATTACAGTACAGCGAGCAATCTGTACACGATCCTGCTGCTGATCTCGTCCTACAGTATTCCGATGGCGGTGTCAAAAATCGTATCCGAACGTCTGGCATTAAAAGAGTACCGGAATGCACATCGCGTGTTCCGCGGTGCCCTTCTTTATGCCGTAATCGTAGGTGGAGTCGCTGCACTGGTGGCATTCTTTGGAGGAAAATTCCTTTTGCCGTATAACCAGCAGAATGCACTCCTTGCCCTGCGCGTACTGGCACCGACCATCTTTTTCTCGGCAATCCTCGGTGTTCTGCGCGGCTATTTCCAGGCCCACAGCACGATGATGCCGACCTCAATTTCACAGATCATCGAGCAGGTATTCAACGCCGCATTCAGTATCGGTGCTGCCTGGTTCTTCATTCAGCAGTTTGCAACAAACGATACCGAACATGCCAAATTCGGTGCCGCCGGAGGAACCCTCGGAACAGGAGCCGGTGTGCTGGCAGGCCTCTGTTTCATGCTGATCGTTTACGGCGTAAATCGGAAAACCATTCTGCGGAAAGTAGAAAAGGACACGCGCCACCGAGAAGAATCCTACCGCGAAATTTTTCAGGTCCTTTTCCTGATGGTAACACCGGTCATCTTTACGACCTTTATTTACAACTGCAACGCTTACCTGGACAACTACCTGTTCTTCACCATCCTCGGATGGCACGGGGAAAACCAGAAAGCACTGAACGCTGCATACGGAGAGTTCTCCAACTACTACGTCACCCTGATCAACGTTCCGCTTGCCATGGCAAGTGCATCTGCATCCGCCATGATGCCGGAGGTGTCCTCCTGCTATGCAACCGGTGACCTTGATGAGGCAAACGACAAAATCCTCGAGACCATCCGCCTGACGATGTTCATCTCCATCCCGGCAGCCGTCGGCCTTGGCGTACTCGCATTCCCGATCACAGGAGTCCTGTTCCCGTCAAGCTCCAGCCTTTCCGGAAAACTGCTGATGATGGGCGCCGTTTCAGTCGTATTCTCGGCCCTCTCCACCATCACCAACAGTGTCCTGCAGTCCATCGGCCAGCAGAAAAAAGCCCTGCATAACGCAGCCATTTCCCTCGGAATGGACCTCATCGTCCTGGCTCTGATCCTCGCAGTCTTCCCGAAGACAAACATCTATGCCGTTGTCTTCGCCGGAATCCTGTTCTCCTTAAGCATGTGCGTATTGAATAACCTTTCGATCCGCAAACACCTGAACTTCCGCAACGAGTTCAAAAACACCTACGTAAAACCATTGATCGCAGCCGCCATCATGGGAGTCGTAACCTGGGTTGTTTACTACGGCCTCTTTGCCATCACCAAACGCCCGTCCATCAGCATGCTGATCGCGATTCTGATCGCCATTGTCGTCTACCTGATCGCCTTCGTTGTCGTAACCGGCACAACCGAAGCCGAAATGCGCCGCATGCCAATGGGAACCAAACTGGTAAAAGTCCTGCGTATCCTGCGGATCTACCGCTAATTAAAAAGAAAAATAAAATAATTGCCAAAACAAATAACTTTCCAATTTTCCACTCTGTCAATGTCAGCCCCGCCGAGCCTTGTGTGCGTGCTGGAGGCATTGCCGGATGCAGGAGGAAACAGGAGGGCAAAAAAGGAGCGGAAAAGTGGACTGACTTCCGGCTCACAAAGCCGGAAGTCAAGCGGCACTGAGACTGGAAATTATCAAATTTCCGGTCGAATTGCCGCGGTGTCCATTTTTCCGCTCCTTTTTTACCCCCTGATTCCCCTGCATCCGGCACGCCTCTAGCACGCACACAAGGCTCGGCGGGGCGTCCGCTATACAAACAAAAGCGGCCAGAGCCTAAAACCTGACCACTTTTTAAAAATAATTAAATTATGTAGTTCTTACGCGTCTTTCTCGCCATTTGGCTCCTGCTTCAGGTTCTTGTTCGCAGTAGAAAGCATCAGCTTAATACGATTGAGCTGGTTAACCTCCGAAGCGCCCGGATCGTAGTCAACCGCCACAATATTCGCCTTCGGATACTCCTTACGGATTGCCTTAATAACACCCTTGCCGACAATATGGTTCGGCAGGCACGCGAACGGCTGGATGCAGACGATATTGTAAACATCGCTGTGGATCAGCTCCATCATCTCGCCGGTCAGGAACCATCCCTCACCAGTCTGGTTGCCGCAGGAGACGATCGGAGAAGCATATTTGGCCAGATCCCGTACGTCGGCCGGCGGATCAAAATGCTCACTCTTCTTGAACTCTGCAACAGCTGCACTCCGCAGCCAGTTGATCAGCTTGATACCCGTATTTCCGAGCATCGAAGAACTCTTCTTGAAGCCAAGGTGCTCCACCTTGAAATTCGTATTGTAGAAGCAGTAGCAGAAGAAATCAATCAGATCCGGCACAACCGGCTCCGCACCTTCACTTTCGAGCAGCTCCGCCAGATGGTTATTCGCCGCCGGAAGGAATTTAACGAGAATCTCGCCAACAATACCAACGCGAGGTTTCTTCTCATCTGTAATCGGAATATGGTCAAAGTCGCGGATCATCGTGCGGCAGATCTGTTTAAAGCGGGTATGGCTTAAATGTTTTGCCGAAATAAAATCAATACAGATCTTCTCCCATTTCTTGTGAATCCGGTCTGTCGTGCCCTTTTTCTGCTCATAAGGACGCATCCGGTAAATACATTTCATCATGATATCGCCGAATTCTGCTGCATAGCAGAGACGAATCGCAAGATCCGGCGTGATCTTGAAGCCCGGATTTTCCTCCAGACCGCTCAAGTTAATCGAGATGACCGGAATCTGCGTCATATCGGCCTTCTCCAGCGCGCGGCGGATAAATCCGATGTAGTTCGAAGCACGGCAGCCGCCGCCGGTCTGGCTCATGATGACAGCCACTTTGTTCAGGTCATACTTGCCGGAGAGCAGCGCCTGCATAATCTGTCCGACTACCATCAGAGACGGATAGCAGGCATCGTTGTTGACGTATTTCAGTCCGACATCAACCGCCTCTTTGTTGTCGTTCGGAAGCACTTCCAGATTGTATCCGGCTGCATTGAACGCCGGCTGCAGAATCGAGAAGTGGATCGGTGACATCTGCGGGCAGAGGATGGTGTAGTCTTTCCGCATTTCTTTCGTGAAGACCGGTTTCTGGATCGAGGACGGAAGAATCTCGCGTACCGCCTGTTTCCGGTCATGTGCACGGAGGGCAGCGAGCAGAGAGCGGACACGGATTCTGGCAGCGCCGAGGTTGTTGACCTCATCGATCTTCAGGCAGGTATAAATCTTGCCGCTTCTGGTCAGAATCTCGTAAACCTCATCGGTCGTAACGGCATCGAGACCGCAGCCGAACGAGTTCAGCTGAATCAGGTCAAGATCGTCGCGTGTCTTTACATAGTTTGCAGCTGCATACAGACGGGTGTGGTACATCCACTGGTCATTGACACGGAGCGGACGCTCGAGCGGTGCCAGATGGGAAACAGAGTCCTCCGTCAGCACGCACAGCCCGTAGGAGTTGATCATATCCGGGATACCGTGATGGATTTCCGGATCGATGTGGTACGGACGGCCGGCAAGCACGATGCCTCTGCGGCCGGTTTCTTTCATATACTGAAGCGTTTCCTCACCTTTTTTCTGCATATCGCGTCTTGCAGCGCCAAGCTCTTCCCATCCGGCATGAACCGCAGCACGGACTTCATCCTCCGGCAGACCGGAGAACTCTTTGACAAGACCATCGGCAAGCACTTTTTCACTCGTAAACGCAAGGAACGGATTGCGGAACGTAATGGAATCGTCCTGCAGCTCGTCCACGTTGTTTTTGATATTTTCCGCATACGAGGTAACGATCGGGCAGTTGTAGTGGTTGATGGCTTCCGGGAACTCGGTGCGCTCGTACGGGATACACGGGTAGAAGATGAACTTCACACCGTGGCGTAAGAGCCAGGTCACATGGCCGTGCGCCAGTTTGGCCGGATAGCACTCGGATTCACTTGGAATCGACTCAATACCGAGCTCGTAGATCTTGCGGCTCGAGGTCGGAGAGAGTACCACGCGGTATTTCAGCTGCGTAAAGAAGGTGTACCAGAACGGATAATTCTCAAACATATTGAGGACTCTCGGAATGCCGACCTCTCCGCGGATCGCTTCATCCTGCGGCAGCGGCTGGTAGCCGAAGATCCGTTTGTATTTGTATTCGAACAGGTTCGGAATATGATCTTTGTTTTTCTCTTTTCCGATACCGCGCTCGCAGCGGTTTCCGCTGATGTACTGACGGCCGCCGGAGAATTTGTTGATGGTCAGACGGCAGCTGTTCGTACATCCCTTACAGTTTGCCATCGTGGTCGAATATTTCAGCTCGTTGATCTTTTCAATGGAGAGCATCGTGGTCTCCTGATCGGCGGAGTAGCGCTCTCTTGCGATCAGCGCTGCACCGAACGCACCCATGATGCCGGCGATGTCCGGGCGGATGGCTTCGCAGTTGGCGATCCGCTCAAAGCTTCGGAGAACAGCGTCGTTGTAGAACGTACCGCCCTGTACGACGATGTGGCGTCCCAGCTCGGTGGCATCCGAAACTTTAATTACCTTATATAATGCGTTTTTGATAACGGAGCAGGCAAGTCCGGCAGAGATATCGGCGACGGATGCGCCCTCTTTCTGTGCCTGTTTTACCTTGGAATTCATAAATACGGTACAGCGGGTACCAAGATCGATCGGGTGTTTTGCAAACAGCGCCTCATGCGCGAAATCCTGCACGCTGTAGTTCAGGGACTGCGCGAACGTCTCGATGAAGGAACCGCAGCCGGAGGAACATGCCTCGTTCAGCTGTACGCTGTCTACGGTGCCGTTTTTGATCTTGATGCACTTCATATCCTGGCCGCCGATGTCGAGAATACAGTCGACTTCCGGATCGAAGAATGCGGCAGCGTAGTAATGGGAAATCGTCTCTACCTCGCCCTCGTCCAGCATCAGCGCAGCTTTGATGAGCGCCTCGCCGTAACCGGTCGAACAGGACCAGGCGATCTGTGCGGAATCCGGCAGCTTGGAGTAGATCTCCTGGATCGCGCGGATCGAGGTGCCGAGCGGATTTCCGTGGTTGTTGCTGTAGAAGGAATAGAGAAGAGCACCATCCTCGCCGACGAGTGCAGCTTTGGTCGTCGTGGAACCGGCATCAATACCGAGATAGCAGTTTCCTTCGTAGGTGGAAAGATCGGCGGTCACGACGTTGTTGACACTCTGGCGCGCCAGAAATTCGTCATACTCGGCCTGATCTTTAAACAGCGGCTCAAGACGGGCAACCTCAAAATCGATAGCAACTTTCTCTTCGAGCCGTTTTTTCAGCGCGAGAAGGGAAACCTCGGTTTTTCCGTCTGCATTCATTGCAGAACCGATGGCTGCAAACAGATGGGAGTTGTCCGGTACGATTGTATGCTCGTCATCCAGTTTTAAGGTACGGACGAATGCTGTCTTTAATTCCGAGAGGAAGTGCAGCGGGCCGCCGAGAAAGGCAACGTGGCCGCGGATTGGTTTACCGCAGGCAAGACCGGAAATGGTCTGGTTGACAACTGCCTGGAAAATGGAAGCGGAAAGATCCTCTTTTGTTGCACCGTCGTTGATGAGCGGCTGGATATCGGTTTTTGCGAATACACCGCAGCGTGCTGCGATCGGATAAATCGCCTGGTAATGCTTCGCGTATTCGTTGAGTCCGGTTGCATCGGTCTGCAGAAGAGAAGCCATCTGGTCGATGAAAGAACCGGTGCCGCCGGCGCAGATACCATTCATACGCTGCTCCACATTGCCGCCTTCAAAGTAGATGATCTTGGCATCCTCACCGCCGAGCTCGATGGCAACGTCGGTCTGCGGAGCGAGTGCTTTTAATGAAGTGGAAACTGCAATGACTTCCTGCGTGAACGGGATGCCCAGGTGGTTGGCAAGCGCAAGTCCGCCGGAACCGGTGATGACCGGCTGCAGGGTCAGTTCGCCCAGCTTTTCGTGTGCTTCCCCGAGCAGGTGGGCAAGAGTTTCCTGAATGTTTGCAAAATGGCGCTCGTAATCGGCAAAGAGAAGCTGGTTCTCTTCGTCGAGGATCGCAATTTTAACAGTGGTGGAACCGATGTCGATTCCGAGAGTATATTTTTTATCAGTCATGAATCAAACTCCTTTTATAATAAGAAACAATCTCAACACATTATACGACAAAAAATAAGGAAATACAATTGGAAAAAAGGGCGATGTCTTATGAAAAAAGTATAAAGTCCTTGTGAAAAATGGAAAAACCAGGAGGGAAAAAGGCAGAAAAAAGAAAATTCAGGCATTGTCAAAAACGGGTTTTGCCTGTATACTAAACATAGTATGCCCTGCATGAAAAACAGGCGGCAGGGATCATGAGAAAGGATGAAAAGCGTTATGTATAAAATTCTGAAAATGGAAGGAAGAGCGAAGCGCGCCCACATGGAAACCGTGCACGGCAATATCGAGACGCCGGTATTCATGAATGTCGGAACCGCGGCAGCGATCAAGGGAGCCGTTTCCACTGAGGATCTCCAGCAGATCGGCACGCAGGTAGAGCTCTCCAACACGTACCACCTCCACGTGCGTCCGGGCGACGAGGTTGTAAAAAAGATGGGCGGACTTCACAAATTTATGGTATGGGACAAACCGATCCTGACCGATTCCGGCGGATTCCAGGTATTCTCCCTGGCAGGCCTTCGGAAAATCAAAGAAGAGGGTGTCTATTTCCACTCCCACGTAGACGGAAGAAAGATCTTCATGGGACCGGAGGAGAGTATGCAGATCCAGTCCAATCTGGCATCGACGATCGCAATGGCTTTCGATGAGTGTCCGTCGAGTGTGGCAGAGCGCCGCTATGTGCAGAATTCCGTCGACCGCACGGCGAGATGGCTGCAGCGGTGCAAGGACAAAATGCAGGAGCTGAACCAGAGAGAGGATACGATCAACAAGCATCAGCTGCTGTTCGGTATCAACCAGGGTGCGATCTATGAGGATATCCGCATCGACCATGCAAAACGGATTTCCGAGATGGATCTCGACGGCTACGCAGTCGGCGGACTGGCCGTAGGAGAGAGCCACGAGGAGATGTATCATATTCTCGATGAAGTTGTTCCGTATCTGCCGAAAGAAAAACCGACGTATCTGATGGGTGTCGGAACGCCGGCAAATATTCTTGAGGGTGTCGAGCGCGGTATCGATTTCTTCGACTGCGTATACCCGAGCCGGAACGGACGCCACGGCCACGTTTATACAAACCATGGAAAAATGAATCTGTTCAACCAGAAATACGAGCTGGACCCGCGCCCGATCGAGGAAGGCTGCCAGTGCCCGGCGTGCCGTCATTACAGCAGAGCCTATATCCGTCATCTGCTGAAAGCAAAAGAGATGCTCGGCATGCGCCTCTGTGTTCTGCACAATCTGTATTTCTACAACAATATGATGACAGAAATCCGGACTGCACTCGATGAGGGCAATTTTGCTTCCTACAAACGTGCAAAACTCGCAGGCTTTGAGGAATACGACAAAAAGTAATTGAGAATATATGAAATCTTTGGAAAATATCCGAAAAAGACTTGCCCATCTGATACGGATTGTGTATTATGATAGGTGTGTCTAAAGAACGTCGAATAACAGGAGGAAAGAAAATGTTTTTAGCAACAACAACAGCAAACGGCGGTGTCATGAGCACCGGTATGTTAATTATGTGGCTGGTCATCATGTTCGGTATGATGTATTTCTTAATGATCCGTCCGCAGAAGAAAGAGCAGAAAAAACTGCAGGCAATGCTGAATGACCTCGCAGTCGGCGATGCAGTCATCACGACAAGCGGTTTCTACGGAATTGTCATCGACATCACAGACGATGATGTCATCGTAGAGTTCGGAAACAACAAAAACTGCCGTATCCCGATGCGCAAAACAGCCATCACAGAGGTTGAAAAACCGGATTCTGCAGTTGTAGAAGAGAAAACAGAAAAGAAAAAATAATGTTTGCATAGCGATATGTAAAAACAAGAAACGCAGGTATTCAAAAAGAGAACGAATACCTGCGTTTTTGTGTCTCCGAAACTTCTTCGGCGATACCGGGCGGAAACGGGGAAGAAAGCCGCGTATTTTTCTTTCAAATGACAAAAAAGCAAAAAGATTATTGCGTTTCGTCCGATGCAAAGAAATTTCGTGTTGAAATTACCGGAAAAATGGCGTATAATTTAGAAATGCTATAGACGCAGAGAAAATAGAACGGTTTTTCAGCCGGAAGAAAAGAGGGAGAAAGATATGGAATACCGTATTGGATTAATTCACGGAGACGGAATCGGACCGGAAATTGTAGACGAAGCAAAAAAAGTTCTGGACGCCGTCTGCGAGAAATATGGACATCAGTTTGAATATACCAACCTTCTGCTGGGCGGAGCCTCCATCGATGTGCACGGCGTGCCGCTGACAGATGAAACCATAGAAGAAGCAAAAAAATGTGACGCTGTTCTGATGGGCTCCATCGGAGGAGATGCCAAGACCTCCCCATGGTACAAATTAAGCCCGGACAAACGCCCGGAGGCAGGACTCTTAAAAATCCGGAAATCGTTAGGCCTGTTCGCAAACCTGCGCCCGGCTTACCTGTATCAGGAATTAAAAGATGCCTGCCCGTTAAAAGAAGAGATCATCGGAGATGGCTTTGACATGCTGATCATGCGTGAGCTGACCGGAGGCCTGTACTTCGGAGAACGCCATACCGTAGAAGAGAACGGCATCAGAAAAGCAACTGATACCCTGACCTACAGCGAGACCGAAATCCGCCGCATCGCGATCCGTGCTTTCGATATCGCCATGAAGAGAAAGAAAAAAGTAACAAGCGTAGATAAAGCAAACGTTCTCGACTCCTCCCGTCTGTGGAGATCCGTTGTAGAAGACGTTGCAAAAGATTACCCGGAAGTTACCTTAGAGCATATGCTTGTTGACAACTGCGCGATGCAGATCGTTCACAATCCATGCCAGTTTGACGTCGTTCTGACCGAGAACATGTTCGGAGATATCCTCTCCGACGAGGCAAGTATGGTAGCAGGCTCCATCGGAATGCTTTCTTCCGCCAGCCTGAACGAGACAAAATTCGGCCTGTACGAGCCAAGCCATGGCTCTGCACCGGACATCGCAGGAAAAAACATTGCAAACCCGATCGCAACCGTTCTGTCCGCAGCCATGATGCTCCGCTACTCGCTGGACCTCGACAAAGAGGCAGAGGCAGTCGAGAATGCGGTACAGAAAATCTTAAAAGACGGATACCGCACCGTAGACATCATGTCCGAGGGATGTACTAGAGTTTCCACATCCGAAATGGGAGATCTGCTGGTAAAAGCACTGGCATAAAACTGTAAGATAAGAAAAGAGGAAAAGATCATGAGAAGTGATGCTGTAAAAAAAGGAATCGCACAGGCACCGCAGCGTTCTCTGATGCGTGCGCTGGGTCTGACCGAAGAAGAGATGAAAAAACCGCTCGTAGGAATCGTAAGCTCCTACAATGAGATCGTACCAGGCCACATGAACCTGGATAAAATTACAGAGGCTGTAAAAATGGGCGTTGCGATGGCAGGCGGAACACCGATCGTGTTCCCGGCCATCGCAGTCTGTGACGGTATCGCCATGGGGCACATCGGAATGAAATATTCCCTCGTTACCCGTGACCTGATCGCCGATTCCACCGAGTGTATGGCAATGGCACATCAGTTTGATGCCCTGGTATGCATCCCGAACTGCGATAAAAACGTACCTGGCCTTCTGATGGCAGCAGCAAGAGTCAACGTTCCGACCGTATTTGTCAGCGGCGGCCCGATGCTTGCCGGCCACGTAAAAGGCGAGAAGAGAAGTCTTTCGAGTATGTTCGAGGCAGTCGGCTCCTACGCTGCCGGAACCATGACAGAGGAAGATGTTTATGATTTCGAGTGTAATGCGTGCCCGACCTGCGGTTCCTGCTCCGGTATGTACACTGCAAACAGCATGAACTGCCTGACCGAGGTTCTCGGCATGGGCTTAAAAGGCAACGGAACGATTCCGGCCGTATACTCCGAGCGTCTGCGCCTGGCAAAGAGAGCCGGTATGCAGGTTATGGAGCTGTTAAAACAGGATATCTGTCCAAGAGACATTATGACAAAAGAAGCATTCTTAAATGCTCTGACCGTCGATATGGCGCTTGGATGTTCCACCAACAGTATGCTGCATCTGCCGGCCATCGCACATGAGGCAGGCGTAGAGCTGAATCCGGAGATGGCAAACGCCATCAGCGAGAAGACCCCGAACCTCTGCCATCTGGCTCCGGCAGGATACCACTACATCGAGGAGCTGAACGAGGCAGGCGGTGTTTATGCCGTTATGAACGAGCTGAACAAACTGGGTCTGCTGCACACCGAGTGTATGACCGCAACCGGAAAGACCGTAGGAGAGAACATCAAAGGATGTGTCAACAAAAATCCTGAGATCATCCGTCCGGTTGAGAATCCATACAGCAAGACCGGCGGTATCGCCGTTCTGAAAGGAAACCTGGCACCGGATACCGCAGTTGTCAAACGTTCTGCTGTTGTTCCGGAGATGCAGGTTCACGAAGGCCCGGCCAGAGTCTTTGACTGCGAGGAGGATGCCATCGAGGCAATCCGCGGCGGCAAGATCGTGGCAGGTGACGTTGTTGTCATCCGCTATGAGGGACCAAAGGGAGGTCCTGGCATGCGTGAGATGCTGAACCCGACATCTGCGATTGCTGGTATGGGACTTGGCTCTTCCGTAGCTCTGATTACAGACGGCCGTTTCTCCGGTGCATCCCGCGGTGCGTCCATCGGCCACGTAAGCCCTGAGGCAGCAGAAGGCGGCCCGATCGCGCTTGTTGAGGAAGGCGACCTGATCCGCATCAACATTCCGGAGCACAAGCTGGAGCTTGCCGTATCCGATGAAGAGCTGGCGCGCAGAAAAGCTGCATGGACTCCGAGAGAGCCGAAGGTAACCACAGGCTATCTGAAACGCTACGCAAAGATGGTTTCCAGCGCAAATAAGGGAGCTATTCTGGAGTTCTAATTCAGAAAAATCATATCAGCCGTCCGAACGTGCTTTTTTCTCGGATGGCTGATTTCATAAACAGATTTCATACACAAAGCGAAAACATCCAAAATATAAGGAAGGAATCAAACAGACATGGAATTAACTGGATCACAGATTGTTATCGAGTGCCTGAAGGAGCAGGGCGTAGACACCGTGTTCGGCTATCCGGGCGGAACGATTTTAAATATCTACGATGAGCTTTACCGCCACCCGGAAATCCACCACATCCTGACCTCCCACGAGCAGGGAGCAGCCCATGCGGCAGACGGATATGCGCGTGCGACCGGAAAAACAGGCGTATGTATGGCAACGAGCGGCCCTGGTGCGACAAACCTTGTCACCGGAATTGCAACGGCTTACATGGACTCCACCCCGATGGTAGCCATCACCTGCAACGTAGGAAAGGCGCTGCTTGGAAAAGACAGCTTTCAGGAGATTGACATCGCAGGCGTTGCGATGCCGATCACAAAATACAGTGTGATCGTAAAAGATATCACGGTTCTTGCAGACACCCTGCGCCGTGCGTTCACGATCGCAAAGAGCGGAAGACCGGGCCCGGTTCTGGTCGATATTACAAAAGATGTCACAGCAGCAACGTATGAGTACGAGCCGAAGACTCCGGAGAAAATTGAACCGTTTACTGAGAGAATTACAGAAGAAAGCCTGGATCACGTCGTATCTCTGATCAAGGAGTCGAAGCGCCCGTATATTTTCGTGGGCGGCGGCAGTATCATCTCCGGCGCGTCCGAGGAAGTGCGCGAACTGGCACACCGCATCCAGACACCGGTCTGCGACACCCTGATGGGAAAGGGTGCATTCCCGGGAACAGATGAGCTGTACACCGGCATGCTCGGTATGCACGGAACGAAAACATCGAACTACGGCGTGACAAAGTGCGACCTGCTGATCGTGCTCGGCGCAAGATTCTCCGATCGTGTCACCGGAAACGCCGCAAAATTTGCCAATAACGCAAAAATCGTCCAGATCGACGTAGATGCGGCAGAAATCAACAAGAACGTTGTTGTCGAGTCGAGCATCATCGGAGATGTCAAAGAAGTCTTAAAACGCCTGAATGCGAAGCTGGGGCCGATGCACCATGACGAGTGGATTGCCGAGATCGAGGCAATGAAAGAAAAATTCCCGCTGAAGCATGAAGACGGCCTGACCGGACCGCTCGTCATTGAGGAGATCTACAAGGCAACCGATGGACAGGCCATCATCACGACCGATGTCGGACAGCATCAGATGTGGGCGGCGCAGTATTACCGCTATACGAGCCCGAGAACGCTTCTGACCTCCGGCGGCCTTGGAACGATGGGCTTCGGCCTTGGGGCAGCCATGGGCGCGAAAATGGGACGCCCGGACAAGACCGTCATCAACATCGCAGGCGACGGCTGTTTCCGTATGAACATGAATGAACTGGCAACACTTTCGAGACACAACATTCCGGTCATTGAGGTTGTTGTCAACAACCACGTACTCGGCATGGTACGCCAGTGGCAGACCCTGTTCTACGGAAAACGGTATTCCAACACCGTTCTCCAGGATCAGGCAGACTTTGTCAAGGTTGCTGAGGCACTCGGCGTAAAGGGCATCCGCGTGACGAAAAAAGAGGAGATGGGTCCTGCCATCCGCGAGGCAATCGAGAGCGGAAAACCGGCGCTCATCGATGTCTGGATCGACTGCGACGAAAAAGTATTCCCGATGGTACCGGCAGGAGCTCCGATTGAGGATGTCTTCGATGCAGAGGATCTGGCAAAAAAGGAACAAGAAAAGGATTGACAGATTTCTGACAAAGAGGTATCATGGTTTCAACGTGGTAAAGCAATACTGTATTACCACACGAATTACACAGATGTGATTACAATAGAAACCATCGGTCTACTATCGGTGGTTTCTAAGTAATATAAAGTAACAAGAGAAACAGGAGGATGAAGAAATGAGCAGAGTCTATAATTTTTCCGCAGGACCGGCGGTTCTGCCAGAGGAAGTGTTAAAAGAAGCCCAGGAGGAAATGCTGGATTACCGCGGATGCGGCATGTCTGTCATGGAGATGAGCCACCGTTCCAAAGTATTCCAGAACATCATCGATGAGGCAGAAGCAGATCTTCGTGATCTGATGGGAATCCCGTCAAATTACAAAGTTCTGTTTCTCCAGGGCGGTGCATCCCTGCAGTTTTCCATGATCCCGATGAACCTGATGAAAAACGGTGTCGCAGATTACATCGTAACAGGCCAGTGGGCAAAGAAAGCATACGCAGAGGCACAGAAATACGGAAAGGCAAACAAAATTGCCTCCTCTGAGGATAAAACATTTTCCTACATCCCGGACTGCAGCGATCTTCCGATCAGCCCGGATGCCGACTATGTTTATATCTGCGAAAACAACACCATTTACGGTACCAAATACAAAAAACTGCCGAATACCAAGGGTAAAACCCTGGTGGCAGACGTCTCCTCCTGTTTCCTCTCCGAACCTGTCAATGTTTCCGATTACGGCATCATCTACGGCGGTGTCCAGAAAAACATCGGACCTGCCGGAATGGTTATCTCCATCATCCGTGACGATCTGATCACCGACGATGTCCTGCCGGGAACACCAACCATGATGAAATTCAAAACCCACGCAGATGCAGGATCCCTGTACAACACACCGAACTGCTACTGCATCTACATGTGCGGCAAAGTATTCAAATGGCTGAAGAAAATGGGCGGCCTGGAAGTTATGAAACAGCGCAACGAAGAGAAAGCAAAGCTGCTGTATGATTTCCTGGATCAGAGCAAGCTCTTCAAAGGAACCGTTGTACCGGAAGACCGTTCTCTGATGAATGTTCCGTTTATCACCGGAAATGCAGATCTGGATGCGAAATTCGTCAAAGAGTCCAAAGAAGCCGGACTTGAGAACCTGAAAGGCCATCGTACCGTCGGCGGTATGCGTGCAAGCATCTACAATGCAATGCCGAAAGAAGGCGTGGAAACACTCGTAGCCTTCATGAAAAAGTTCGAGGAGGAAAATCTCTAATGTTTCAGTATCATTGCTTAAATCCGATTGCAGGCGTAGGCCTTGCAAATTTTAATGAAAACTATCAGCAGACCGAGAGCCTGGAGGGAGCCGATGCGGTTCTCGTCAGAAGTGCAGCCATGCACGGCATGGAGCTGCCGAAGAGCCTCCTCGCTGTAGCAAGAGCAGGAGCCGGCGTCAACAACATTCCGCTTGCCGACTGCGCAGAGCAGGGTATCGTGGTCTTCAACACACCGGGAGCCAATGCAAACGGTGTCAAAGAGCTCGTGCTTGCCGGCATGCTGCTGGCATCCCGTGATATCGCAGGCGGTATCGAATGGGTGAAGAGCGACAAAGAAGACGGCGACATCGCAAAGACAGCAGAAAAACAGAAAAAGAAATTTGCCGGCTGTGAGATCAGCGGAAAGAAACTCGGTATCATCGGCCTTGGTGCCATCGGCCAGCTTGTGGCAAATGCAGCCACCCATCTTGGTATGGAAGTATATGGATATGATCCATACATCTCTGTCGATGCAGCATGGAACCTGTCCCGCGACATCCATCACATCCAGAATGTAGAAGATATCTATCGCACCTGCGATTATATCACCATCCACGTGCCGCTTTTGGACAGCACCAAGGGCATGATCAACAAAGCGGCGATCGAAGAGATGAAAGACGGCGTGGTTCTTCTGAACTATGCAAGAGATCTTCTCGTTGACGAGGATGCTGTTCTCGCGGCTTTAAAGGCCGGAAAAATGAAGAAATATGTGACCGACTTTGCAAATCCGAAGGTAGTCGGTGCAGAGGGAACGATCGTTACCCCGCACCTTGGAGCATCCACCAAAGAATCCGAGGACAATTGTGCTGTGATGGCAGTCAAGGAAATCCGTGATTTTCTGGAGAACGGAAACATCAAAAACTCCGTC
Organism: Fusicatenibacter sp.; assembly: GCF_977045365.1. Lineage (NCBI taxonomy): Bacteria > Bacillati > Bacillota > Clostridia > Lachnospirales > Lachnospiraceae > Fusicatenibacter > Fusicatenibacter sp. The sequence continues at coordinate 49,776 of NZ_CDRRUH010000007.1, read as the reverse complement.
AACTTCCCGAACTGCAGCATGGGCGTATGCACAGGCGCAGGCCGTGTGACGATCTGCCACAAGAATATCCCAGGTATGCTGGGGGCCTTCACAACCGTTATGGGTAATGCGGATGTCAACATCAGCGATATGACAAACAAAGGTAAAGGCGATTACGCTTACACGATGATGGATCTGGAAAGCGAAGCAACCGAGGAGATAGTAAAAGCCCTCGAAGCAGTTGATGGTGTATTAAAGGTTCGTATCATTAAATAAAGAGAATCAAAGAAAATCAAAAAGTGACAGGAAAAGGCGGTGCCCGAAAACAGGGGTACCGCCTTTTCTTGTCAAGAACGGCAGAAGTTACTGCTGTTTGACTTCCTTTGGGTAAAGAACGGCACAAAAAAGAGAACTGCCCTGGGACAGTTCTCTTTGCCTGTAATGTATGGTTACGAAAAGATTTTCAGATTCGTTTCCAGACGGCTCCGCCGCGTACATCAGCAACTTCAATGCCCTGTGCTTTCAGATCGTCACGGATCTTATCTGCTTCCGCAAAGTTTTTGGCTTTCTTTGCTTCATATCGTTTTAAAACGAGCGCATCAATCTCCGGATCTCCCTCGCCGGTAATCTGATAACCGGATGCAGTGGAAGCGGAAGTTGTCTTTGCGGCCTCTTTTCTCTTTGCTTCTGCATGGGAGAGAAGGGCAAGACCGAGCACCTGATCGAAATTGTCGAGAAGTGCCAGTTTCGTTGCGTCGTTCATGTCTGCCTTTAAGACATCATACAGCGTTGTGATGGCAAGCGAAGTATTGAGATCAGCATCGAGTGCTTTCTGGAATTTTTCTTTTAAAACACTCATGGAAGCTTCATCGACGGATCCGTTCTCCGGATTTAAAGCGGCGATACGGGCAATCAGCTTGTCGTAGGCAATTTTTGCGTTGTCCAGGTTCTCCCACGTAAACACAAGCGCTTTGCGGTAATGGGACTGCAGACAGAAGAAACGGTAGACGAGCGGATCGTAGCCTTTTTCTTCCAGAAGAGAAACCGTCAGGAACTCACCTTTTGATTTCGACATTTTTCCGGTCGAGGTATTCAGGTGATGTACATGGAACCACTGCGGGCACCATGCATGACCAAGGTAGCTCTCAGACTGCGCGATCTCGTTGGTGTGGTGCGGGAAGGCATTGTCCACGCCGCCGCAGTGCAGGTCGAGGTATTCTCCGTTGTATTTCATGGAAATACCGGAGCACTCAATGTGCCATCCCGGATAGCCAACGCCCCATGGAGAATCCCATTTGAGCGCCTGATTCTCGAATTTTGACTTGGTAAACCAGAGAACGAAATCGTTTTTGTTGCGTTTGTTGGTATCTTCCTCTACGCCCTCGCGGACACCAACGGCAAGATCATCCTCGTCGTGATCGTTGAACACATAGTAGTGGTCAAGACGGCTGGTGTCAAAGTAAACATTTCCGCCGGCAAAGTAAGCGTAGCCGGTGTCCATCAGCTTCTCAATGATTTTGATATATTCGTCAATGCATCCCGTAGCCGGCTGTACGACGTCCGGGCGCTTGATGTTCAGCTTTTTGCAATCCGCAAAGAATGCATCGGTGTAATACTGTGCGATTTCCATAACTGTTTTATGCTCGCGCTTGGCACCTTTGACCATCTTGTCCTCACCGGTGTCCGCATCGGAGCTTAAATGGCCGACGTCGGTAATGTTCATGACACGGTTGACGTCGTAGCCCTCATAGCGGAGTGCCTTTTCAAGGACATCCTCCATAATATAACTGCGCAGGTTTCCAATGTGCGCAAAATGATAAACGGTAGGTCCGCAGGTGTACATTTCTACACGGCCCGGTGTGTGTGTCTGGAATTCAGCTTTTTTATGGGTTGCAGAATTATAAAGATACATAAAAGAAGTCTCCTTTTTTCTTTTCGTGCGGATACGGATGCAGAAGTGATGATACACAGGAAAGCAAAAAAGCGTCTGCTGTATCCGACAAGGATATCAGAGACGCCGCGTGCGGTGCCTGTTTTCCGTGTACTGCACTGGTTCCTTATTAAAATTAATATTAGCAGGATTTTTTTTTGCTGTCAATAGTCCGGAGACTGTCGAAGACAAAAAGTAAAACGCATTTAATAAGAAGAAACACATTTTTCAGAAATAAAAAGACAGTACTGCAGAACGCAAATGGAAAGAAACGATTCTTTGTGTAATCTTTTTGCCGTTATAAAACCAAAGAATACAGGAAAATAGAAAAACGGCATCAGAACAATACCCAAAAAGAGGAAAATAGAGGATTTTGATTACTTTAAATGCAGTTTATACACTTTTCTCCTGCATCGGATATTGACAAATGGAGAGAGTTCTGGTTATAATGAACGCAGTTGTTTTTGGACAAACGGACAAATGTACGGGCATGAGGGATGAAGAAAACAAATCTTGTTGGACGCATCTCCTTTTTGTACTCTTCGTTTTGATGTGGTAAAGTGCCAAAATGAAAAACGGTGGAATGGTGAAGCCGTCCCGGCAAATGTCCGGATGATGCAAAAACAACGTAAATCCATGAAAGGAGTTAGGAAGAAAATTATGAAAAGAAAAATTGTAAGCGCATTACTTGTTATGAGTATGACTGCAAGCCTGGTTGCCTGCGGAAATTCCGGCAGCGGAAGTTCTGATCCGGCAGATGAAAGTGTAAGCGTAAGCAGCAGCGCATCTTCCGAAAGTGATGCAAGCGCATCTGCAAGCAGTGAGAGTGAAGCCGAGGCAGAGGAATCTGAAATGCCGGAAGGATACGATGAGACCAGCACAGAGCTCTATAACGAGGCGCTGGGTGATTTCAACGATGCACTTGCTACTGCAAAGGAAGCAGAAACGGTGGATGAGAGATATGCCCTGATGGCAGTTGCAGAGGGAAAACTGATGGAGTCCGCCATGATGTACCCGCTCATCTCAAAAGGTGGTATGTACGCTATGTACAGAATGGCTCCGCGCACCAAGGACTATACCCTTTGGGGAAGCGATCAGGACCGTTATCATCAGTATGTTGTAACAACTGATTTTATCAAAGCAGAAGATTACAACGAGATGAGAGCAAAATGGGATGAACTCAAAGGAACAGGAACCTATGAGAGCTGGGTAAAAGAATATCTGGCAGGAAAAGGCTACACCTTAAAAGACAGCTTCTCCATGCCGTATGCGAGCGATCCGGTAACATGGGACGGACTTGCAACTTCCCGTGCGGCAGATAACGATGCGATCATCAATACTTACGACGGACTGATGGAGTACGATGTAGAGGGAACTCTGCAGCCGGCACTGGCAGAATCCTATGAAGTATCTGACGACGGACTGACCTATACCTTCCACCTTCGCAAAGGTGTAAAATGGACCGATTCCCAGGGACGTGAAGTGGATACTGTAAAAGCAGATGACTTTGTGGCCGGAATGCAACACATGTGTGATGCACAGGGCGGTCTGGAATACCTGGTACAGGGCGTGATCAAAAACGTATCTCAGTACATCAGCGGCGAAATTACCGATTTCGATGAGGTTGGTGTAAAAGCTGTTGATGATTACACCTTAGAGTACACACTGGAAGAGCCATGCAGTTACTTCATGACCATGCTTGGCTACACCATCTTCGCTCCGATGAGCAGAAGCTACTATCAGTCACAGGGCGGTAAATTTGGTGCTGAGTATGATTCCTCCGCAGCAGATTATCAGTACGGAAAAGATTCCAACTCGATCGCATACTGCGGACCGTACCTGGTAACCAACGCTACAGCTAAAAATACCATCGTATTTAAACTGAGCGATTCTTACTGGAACAAAGACAACGTAAACATTAAAACCCTGACCTGGCTGTTCAATGACCAGTCTGATGTTACCAAAATGTACACAGATGCAAAAGCAGGTACCGTTGACTATGTAAACCTGAACACCTCCACCATGGAGACAGCAAAATCCGAAGGTCTGTACGATCAGTACGCAGTAGTTTCCGATACCGACGCTACTTCTTTCATGGGATTCTACAACCTCAACCGTACTGCGACTGCAAACGCCAACGACGGAACAACAGCAAAGACTACAAAGTCTGACGAAGAAATCCAGAGAACAAACAAAGCGCTGCAGAACGTTCACTTCAGAAGAGCGATCAGCTTTGCAGCAGATCGCGGCGCTTACAATGCACAGCAGGTTGGCGAGGATCTGAAGTATACTTCCCTTAGAAATACCTTTACCCCGGGATATTTCGTAAGCCTGTCAGAAGACACCACCATTCAGATCAACGGAACCGACACAACCTTCCCGGCAGGCACCTACTATGGTGAAATCGTACAGAAACAGATCGACGCCGACGGCGTGAAGATTAAAGTATGGGATGCCGAAAACAAGACCAGTGATGGTTTTGATGGATGGTACAATCCGGAAAACGCAGTAGAAGAACTGAATACCGCAATCGAAGAGCTCGCAGAAGAAGGCATCACCATCGATGAGAGCAACCCGATCCAGATTGAGTATCCATATCCGTCTGCAGTAGAAGTTTACACCAACAAAGCAAACTCCTACAAGAAATCAGTAGAGGCTGCCCTTGGCGGAAAAGTTGTGATCAATCTGGTTGATGCCGTAGACCTGGATGGATGGTACTATGCAGGATACTATGCAAACTATGGTTATGAAGCAAACTACGACGTATACGATGTCTCCGGATGGGGTCCTGACTTTGGTGATCCGTGCACTTACCTGGATACCATGCTTCCGGACTATGAAGGATACATGACCAAATGTTTCGGTATCTTCTAATTTTGGAAAAATAAAAATTGGAAAGACCAGAACAGTTGAAAGCCAATGAATAAACCGGCAGGGGGATGGGAACAAAAACAGCCATTCCCCTGTCATATTGTGTTAAGGAATGAGAGAATATGACAAAATATCTTTTTAAGCGTTTGTTGCATGGCCTTGTTTCCGTAGTAATTGTCGTTGGATGCGTTATGACTATGATCTATTCTCTGATGGACCGAAATCTGATTTTCGCACAGGACACCACCTATTCCCATCAGAGCAATAACCAGAAAAAGGTGTACAAATATCAGAAGTGGGAGACATACGGATATCTTGACTATGTAACCTATGCAGATTATTTGAACGCTCTCAAAGCAAAAGGCGAAATTGACGAGGATACGAGATCCAAAGCAGTAGCATTCGGAAGAACGAAAGACCAGGATTCAGAACTGGTATCTGAATATGTAAAGGAATTTACAGCTTATTATAAAGCAAAAGGTTACACCGTAAGAAGATACGACGCGATCATGATGGGCAAGAAAAAATATGCCAACGGCGGACAGCAGCAGCTGTTTGCGTACAAGGATATTCCGCTTGCAACGCGTCTCGGAAAATATTTTTCCGGTTTGATTGACATCGACAGCATTCACGATGCTGCAAAGGTAGAAGGTAAGAGGGGGATTACATTTACCTTACACGATCCGGTATATGGGGGAAAGAAATTTTCACCGGCCATCATGGGAAATGGCACAACACACAAGTACCTGATGTACTTTGACTCAAAATTCCCATATTTCCATCAGAATATAATCACCATAAATTTAGGAAAGTCCTATTCCGTAAATGAGGGTGTGGATGTAGCACTGACCATGACCCGCGCGCAGGGATCCTACGTAAAATCGGAGATTACCTATCCAAGCGGTCTGGTGGAATACAGTGCAGACGATCTGCACAGCGCAACGTATATGAGCGAATCTCAGGATGCAAGCGCTGTTCATTCCGATCGGTTCACAGATGACTATACCAACGTGGATACAGTTAAGAGTGGTAAATCAAAAATCGGCTATTCCTTTGTAATCGGTATCATTGCCGTAATTCTTTCCTATCTCATCGCAGTGCCGCTTGGCATTCTGATGGCGAGAAAGAAAGACAAACTGGTTGACCAGCTTGGAACCATCTATATTGTATTCATTATAGCAGTACCTTCACTGGCCTATATCTTCCTGTTTAAGGCAATCGGAGGAAAAATGGGTCTGCCAACCACCTTTGACATGGATTCGAAGAGCAAGCTGATGTATATTCTGCCAATCGTTTCCCTGGCACTGCCGCAGGTGGCAAACCTGATGAAATGGCTGCGTCGATACATGATCGACCAGATGAACTCCGATTACGTAAAATTCGCAAGATCCGGTGGTCTGACAGAGGGAGAAATCTTTACGAAACACATTTTGAAGAACGCAGCGATTCCGATCGTGCAGGGTGTTCCGGCGAGCGTACTGTTCGCACTGACCGGAGCCATCATCACCGAGCGTGTGTACGTAGTACCAGGTGCCGGTAATCTGCTGACTGAAGCAATCAGCAAATATGACAATGGTGTTATCGTAGGTGTTACACTGTTCTACGCAGTGCTCTCCGTTATTTCCATCATCCTGGGCGATGTTTTGATGTCCATGGTGGATCCGCGAATCTCATTCTCAACGAAAGACAGGTAGGGACTTATGAATTATGATTTAGATAAATTCGGTCTGTCTGAGGAAGAACTGTTTTCTCCTGTAGATAACAGCAGTTTGGAGTCTGAGAAAATTACGGCTCCGAGATATTCCTACTGGCATTCCGTGTTCCGCGTATTTTTTAAGAAAAAAATCAATATTGCCGTACTTTGCCTCCTGGGTGTGATTCTGCTGATGACGTATGTGTATCCGCTCTTTGTGGAGTACGACCGTTTCGCCAATCTGATGAACGGCGCGACAAAACATCTGTCTCCAGGCAAAGCCTTGCAGCAGCTTGGATTCAATATTCACTGGATTTTAGGATCCGGTGCTTCCGGACAGTCGACCTTTGATGCTGTCTGGTTTGGTTCCAGAATTTCAGTTTCCCTGGCATTTATCTGTGCGCTCATCAACCTTTCGATTGGTGTGATTGTCGGATCTGTCTGGGGATTTTCGAAAAAGGTTGATGTCTTCATGATGGAGGTTTACAACATCATCGGAAATATTCCGTATGTACTTCTGATCTCCGTCCTGGTGCTTATCTTTTCTCCGAGCTTCTGGACCATGGTATTTGCACTGACCGTTACCGGATGGCTTGCCATCGCGTACTTTATCCGTACGCAGGTCGTTATCATCCGTGACAGAGAGTATAATCTGGCATCAAAATGTCTCGGAACCTCGATTTTCCGCATTGCGATGAAGAATATTCTCCCGTTTATGACATCTGTCATTGTTACTCTGGCGGCAACTGAGATTCCGTCCTACATCTCTTACGAGGTGTTCCTGGCTTACATCGGTATGGGTCTTTCTGACATGTCTCTGGGAAGACTGATCTATGAGGCTGAGGGTGCCATGCTGACACCGGGATGGGGATTCGAGTTCTGGAGCCCGGTTGTTGTCGCTTCAATCATCACCGTAGTATTGTATGTAGTTGGACAGAACCTTGGAGATGCGTCCGACCCGAGAACACATATGTAGGAAGGAAAGCCGCATGGAAGATAAAAAAGTATTATTATCGATTAAGGACTTACAGGTAAAATTCCGTGTCCGCGGCCGTATCCTGACGGCGATCCGGGGCGTAACGCTGGATATTTACGAGAATGAGTCCATTGCTATCGTAGGAGAGTCCGGTGCCGGTAAATCCGTATTCACAAAAGCGTTTGCGGGCATGCTGGACAGCAACGGTTTCATCGATCAGGGAGATATTCTTTTTAACGATGCCGAGCTGAGCGATACCGTTGTGCCGCTGAACTCTTATGCGAAAAAGACCATCGCATCCACCTGGGAGAAACTGAATGAGTATTCCAAACTGGAATACGGCGCAGAAGTATTCCTGAAAATGAAAGCGCTGGAGCAGGAAAAAGAAGAAAAAATGACGCTGAGCGAGGAAGAGCGTGAGAAAGCAGATGCCAAAATCAAGGAACTCGTAGGAAAGAGAACCGAACTTTTCAACTACAAGCAGACACTCGATACTTCCAAAGAAAAAGCGAAGGTCAAAGAGACATCCGCCGAGATTTCCAGACTGGACGGCGAGATTAAGGCTCTGCAGAAAGCAAAAGAGGAAAAAATCAAGGCTCACAAACAGGCTGCCATGAACGACACGGCCTACAATCAGGCATATGATGCAAAGATGGCAGAGTACAAAAAAGAGTACGCCGGCCTGACAGCAAAAGAAATTACGGACGAGACGAGAAAGAGAAACGAGATTCTTGCCAAAGAGATCTATCTTTCCGTTGGACGTTACAAACTGCGCAAAAAGGTTCGCATGATCAAAAAGCTGCACGAAGCATTCAAAGCTGCAATGGAGCGCGGTGTGGATCTGAACGATGAGCAGAAACGGAACAGCGTTTTCGACCAGGCTACTTTCCGTGTGCGCTATCTGGATGAAACACCGGAGCGGCTTCATGGAACCTGTATCATTAACCTGGCAAAAATCCAGGATCCGAATGACTGGGGACAGATCCGCGGTAAGAAAATTGCAACCGTATTCCAGGATCCGATGACTTCCCTGAACCCGATCATCACAATCGGAAAACAGATCACTTCTGTTATCATGAAGCATCAGCATGTCAGCGAGGTGGAAGCAAGAGCACAGGCGCTTGAGCTGATGGAAAAGGTTGGTATTCCGAACGCAGAGCAGCGTTTCGATGATTATCCGTTCCAGTATTCCGGCGGTATGAGACAGCGTATCGTTATTGCGATTGCACTTTCCTGTCGTCCGAAGATCCTGATCTGCGATGAGCCGACAACTGCGCTGGACGTTACGATTCAGGCACAGATCCTGAAACTGATCAAGGATCTTCAGAAAGAGTACAACTACACCATCGTGTTTATTACCCACGACCTTGGTGTCGTAGCAAATATCGCAGACCGTGTTGCCGTTCTGTACGCAGGACAGATCATCGAGTTTGCGAACGTAGAAGAGCTGTTCTACGATCCGCGCCATCCGTACACCTGGGCACTGCTTTCTTCCCTGCCGCAGCTTGCGGAGAGGAATACAAAGCTGTTCTCGATTACCGGTACTCCGCCGTCTCTGTACAACAAGATTATCGGAGACCCGTTCGCGCCGCGTAACCAGTACTGTCTGAAAATCGACACGCTGGAAGAGCCGCCGATGTTCAAAGTAACGGATACCCATTACGCCAAAACCTGGCTGCTGGATCCGAGAGCACCGAAGACGGAGAAGCCGGAGGCAATTCAGAATATTCACGAAAAATTATTAAAAGCATACAACTTATAGGAGAGTTTGAAAGTGTCTACAAAGCAGGAAAGCAAGACCACTGTTTCGCATCTGCCGGAGCATGGTCCGATTGACGAAAATGGAAGAGAAATCTTACTGCAGGTAAAAAATGTAGATATCACTTTCGGCAAGGGCGATGACGCAGTCAAAGCGGTAAAAAATGCTTCTTTTGACATCTACAAGGGAGAGACTTTCTCCCTCGTAGGCGAGTCCGGTTCCGGAAAGACCACGATCGGCCGTGCGGTCATTCGTGTCAACCCGTGTTCTGCAGGAGAGATCCTGTACAAGGGTGTTAAAATTTCCGGCAAGATTCCGCATTCCCTGGACCGGGAGGTTATCCGAAACATTCAGATGGTATTCCAGGATCCGGCCGCATCGTTAAATGAGCGTGCGACGGTCGATTATATCGTATCCGAGGGTCTTTACAACTTCCATCTGTACGAGAACGAGGCAGACCGTGTGAAGAAGGTAGAGAATATGATCAACGAGGTTGGTCTTCTGCCGGAGCATCTGACCCGTTATCCACATGAGTTCTCCGGCGGACAGCGCCAGCGTATCGGTCTGGCCCGTGCCATGGTTATGGAGCCGGAGCTGGTTGTAGCCGATGAGCCGATCTCCGCACTGGACGTATCGATCCGTGCACAGGTTCTCAATCTGCTGAAGAAGTTCCAGAAAGAAAAACAGGTTACTTACCTGTTTATCGCCCATGACCTTTCCATCGTTCGGTTCATTTCCGACCGTATCGGTGTTATCTACAAAGGAAATATCGTAGAGGTTGCGGATGCAGAGGAGCTGTTTAACTTCCCGCTGCACCCATACACGCATTCTCTGATTTCTGCGATTCCGATTCCGGATCCGCAGCTCGAGAAGAATAAGGTGCTGTACACCTACGACCCGTCCATCCATGATTATTCCGTGGACAAACCGGAATTCGTGGATATCGGACACAACCACTTTGTATATGGAAATAAAAAAGAGATCGAAGAGTACAAGGCACTCCGTGAAAAGGGAGAGCCGCTGCAGCCGATCACTATCCGAAAGCCTGGCGAGGAAGTAAAAGAGGAGAACCACGAGGTTCATCTTTCCAAGGCGGAAGACGAATTCCTGAAAACTCCGGTTCACGATACCGGAAGTATCTGGTACAAAGTTCTGTCATTCTTCTTCCCGATCATCGGTATCATCGCAGCAATGGTATACAAAAAGAAACAATACTATCACAACTACAAAGCATGCAAGCAGGGTGCGCTGTACGGATTTGCCGTACTTGCCGTGATTCTCCTGATCTTTATCATTGCATTGATTTTAGTTGCCCTATAGTGGACAGGAAAGAAAAAGTGGCCCGGAACCAGAAAAAGGTTCCGGTGCCGCTTTTTTGATTTACAGGAGGCTTCGTTGAACTTTCCTGTCCGATTTTACTTGACGGGCGATGTGTTTTTTGGGACAATAAATTACAGCAGAAAAGGAAATTAGAATGAAAGAGGAGTAAAAGAATGGGAAGAACAGTAAAAGATCCAAACAGACGGCGGCCGAAACCGGTGCAGAAGGTCCAGCTCTCCGAGAAGAATGTCGGACGGCGCATCGTGCTTGTGGTACTGTTTCTGGCGCTTGGATCCGGCTTTCTGGTGTATGGTTTTATGAATTTTCTGCGCGGCGATTCCGGCTGGCGCGAAATCAGCGTAAAGGCGGGCGCGGAGCTGAACTGCAGCGAGGATTTCACGCTGAAATATAATGTCGGCGCAGGCGGCGTTTCTGCAGGCGGGGAGGCAAAGGCACTCTCGCTGATTTATACCGATGCGGCTGTGAAGGGCTACCGGCTTTTCAATATCGACGAGAGTTTCGATGATGTGACAAACCTGTACGATATCAACCAGCATCCAAACGAAGTGATGACGGTAGATCCGGTTTTGTACGATGCCCTGAAAAAAGTATCCGATGCCAACTGCCGGGAAATCTATCTGGGACCGCTGTACGCGTCACTGGAAAATCTCTGCATGAGCAATGATGATGCGGTCGCAGCACAGTTCGATCCGGAGAAGGATGATGATGCGGCAGAGGAAGCGGCAGCGGTCGCAGCTTTTGCGCAGAACCCGGATGACATTTCCCTGGAATTCCCGGGAGAAAACCAGGTCTGCCTGCATGTGTCGGATGCGTATCAGGCATATGCCGCAGAGATGGGCTACACGGCGTATCTCGACTATTTCTGGATGAAAAATGCTTTTTTGATTGACTATCTGGCGGACACGATCCGCGGCGGGGGCTATCAGCTCGGCATTATTTCCAGCAAGGACGGATTTGTGCGCTGTCTCGATGAAACAGGGGAAAAAGAGTACCAGTACCCGCTGTACCATCTTTCCGGGAACGAAATCCAGTCATACGGAACAATGACGTATGAAGGACCGAAAAGCATCGTGTTTTTCCACGCTTACCAGGCGGGCAGCCCGGATACGTACCGCTATTACCAGTATCAGGACGGAACGATGTGCACGCCGTATCTTAGCGCGGCAGACGGAAAAGACCACACAGCAGCATCCGAACTGATCGCCTATTCCGGTGAATATGGCTGTGCCGATACGCTGCTTGCAGCATTTTCTGATTATCAGGCCGAATCGCTTTCCAGGGAGTCCCTGGAAACACTGACTTCACAGAACATTTACAGTATCTGGTTTGAGAACGATGAGATGCAGACGACAGATGAATAAAAAACAAACCAGATTTGCATTGTACAATTGCAGTTGAAATGGTAGAATAAAAACAGAATTTGTTAGTTGAAGACAGAAAAAAAGGAGGGGTTATAATTTTGAAAATGGAAGAAAAATTATACGATTATATGGATTGGGCGGAAATTGAAGCAGTGGTCTATTCCGAGGAGAATCATCCAAGAGATATCCTGGGACCACGTGTAACGGAGGATGGTATTTTAATTCAGGCGTTTTTCCCCGGGGCAACCCGCGCAGCCGTACATACGATCCGCGACGGAAAACAGACCGAGATGGTCTGCGAGGATGAGGCGGGATTTTTCGCTGTACTGCTTCCGGGAAAGAAAATTCCGTCTTATACGCTGATCTACTGGGATGGCGACGGAAACCAGATGGAGCATTACGATCCATACGCCTACCCGATGCAGTTCACCGGGCAGGAACAGAAACAGTTTGAAAACGGCATCTGCTATTCCATCTATGAGAAGCTGGGTGCACACCCGGTCAAAATTGATGGGATCAGCGGCGTTTACTTCGCCGTCTGGGCACCGAATGCGATCCGTGTCAGTGTTGTCGGAAACTTCAATAACTGGGACGGAAGAGCATATCAGATGAATCTTCTGGAGTCCGGAATCTACGAACTCTTTATCCCCGGTGTCCGCGCGGGCGACATCTATAAATACGAAATCAAGGCAAAGGGCGGTCTGACGTATCTGAAATCGGATCCGTACGCGAATGCAGCACAGCTGCGTCCGAACAATGCGAGTGTTGTGTTTGATCTTGGAAAATATGAGTGGCAGGACGAAAACTGGATGAAAAAGCGTGGCGTCGCACAGAGCGACAAAGCGCCGATCTCTGTTTATGAAGTGCATCTTGGCTCCTGGAAAAAACCGGACGATGGCCGTGAATTTTATAACTACCGTGAGATCGCTCCGATGCTGGCTTCCTACGTGAAAGAGCTTGGCTATACCCATGTTGAGCTGATGCCGGTGATGGAGCATCCGCTCGATGAATCCTGGGGTTATCAGGTGACGGGCTATTACGCACCGACAGCACGTTACGGAACGCCGGATGACTTCCGCTATTTTATGGATACAATGCACCAGAACGACATTGGTGTTATTCTCGACTGGGTACCGGCACACTTCCCACGCGATACCTTTGGACTTTCTGCGTTTGACGGAACATGTCTGTACGAGCATTTCGATCCGAGACAGGGATCCCATCCACACTGGGGCACGCTGATTTATAATTACGGAAGACCGGAAGTAAAGAACTTCCTGATTGCCAATGCTCTTTTCTGGGCAAAAGAGTACCATGCCGACGGAATCCGTATGGATGCGGTTGCATCGATGCTGTATCTTGATTATGGCAAGCAGGACGGGGAGTGGGTCGCAAATATCTACGGCGGAAATGAGAACCTTGAGGCGATTGAATTTTTAAAACATCTGAACTCCATCTTCAAAAAAGAGTTCCCGGATGCGCTTCTTATCGCAGAGGAATCGACCGCATGGCCGAAGGTGACGGGAGACCTCGACGATGAAGGACTTGGCTTCGACTACAAGTGGAACATGGGCTGGATGAATGATTTTACGGAATATATGAAAAACGATCCGGTATACCGCGGGGCACATCACGATCAGCTGACTTTTTCTATGGTATATGCATACTCGGAGAAATTCATGCTGAGTTTGTCGCACGATGAAGTGGTTCATCTGAAGGGATCCATGTATACCAAAATGCCGGGTACACCGGAGCAGAAAATGGCAAATCTTCGTCTGGCGTACGCTTATCAGATGGTGCATCCCGGAAAGAAGCTTCTGTTTATGGGACAGGAATTCGGACAGGAAAAAGAGTGGAATGAGAAACAGTCCCTGTCCTGGGAGCTTCTTGAGAATAAGGAACATCTGCAGTTAAAGAACTATATGGCGGCACTTCATGCATTCTACAAAGCAAATCCGGCATTGTATCAGCTTGACGAAAAGCCGGAGGGCTTTGAGTGGATCAATGGTATGGAGTGGGAAAAGAATCTTCTGATCTTCCTTCGCAGAACAAGGAAGAAAGAAGATACGCTGCTTGTCGTATGCAACTTCTCGAATGTCGAGTACGATGATTTCCGCATTGGTGTGCCGTATCCGGGAAAGTACAAAGAGATGTTCAACAGCGATGCAGAAGCTTATGGCGGAACAGGCGTTGGAAATCCACGCGTGAAAATGTCGAAAAAAACAGAGTGCGACGAGCGGAAAAACTCGATTACCGTGAAACTCGCACCGCTTTCCGTTCAGATATTTTCTTATACGAAGCCGGAGACAGGCGCTGCAAGCAATAAGAGCGCAAAGGCAAAAACTGCAGCAAAAGCGGCAGCAGAGAAGAAAACCGGAAAGAAGGGAAAACCGGCTGGAAAAACGGAAGAAGCAGTAAAAGCAGTAAAAGCAAAGAAAACAACAAAGACTGCCCAAAAAGCAGAGAAAAAGGTATCGGAAAAAACGGTGAAAACCGCAGAGAAAAAGCAGGGAACCGTGACTGCGACAGAGAAGGTCGAGAAAGCCGTAAAGCAGGCGATCGACAGCAAACCGGTGAAAACGGTAGAGCAGACGGTGGACAAGCTGGTGAAAGCCGGAAAATCCGCAGCGGCAGAGGCAGCAAAAGCCGTGGAAAAATACCGCGCAGCCGCCGATCCGGAAAAGAAGCCGGCTGCAAAGCCGGAAACCAAATCGGAAGCAAAATCAGAGGCAAAACCAGAGACAAAAACGAAAAAAAGCACAGGTATGAGCAAACTCGGCGAGGAGCTGCAGAGAAAATTCGAGACAGAGGAGAAATAACACATGGTGAACCTGACAGCGGCAGAACGCGTCTATGAATACTGGATCAACAAAGTCTCCTCGGCTGCCGATCTGGTGCTGAAGATCGTGTTTGCAGTAATCCTTCTTCTGATTGCACGGAAACTGATCCTGTGGCTCTGCGGGCTGATCCGGAAAAACATGCGGCGTTTTCAAATGGAGGAGGCGGTGATCAGTTTCACCGTTTCCCTGGTGAAATACAGCCTGAACGCTCTGCTGGTGCTGACGATTATCGTTCAGCTCGGCATTGTATCCGAAGCGTCGATCGCGGCAGCCATCGCCTCCGCCGGCGTTGCCGTATCCCTGGCACTGCAGGGCGGCCTCTCGAACTTTGCAGGCGGCGTGATGATTCTGCTGCTGAAGCCATTTAAAGTCGGTGACTACATTATCTTCCCGGGCGAAGACCAGGAGGGAACGGTCAAAAAGATTGAGATGTATTACACGACAATCAACAGCATCGACAACCGTACCATCATGATCCCGAATGCCAATCTGACGAACCACACCATCATCAACGTGACGGCAATGGACCGCAGAAAGCTGGAGATCAAAGTCGGCATTTCTTATGAGTCCGATATCAGAAAAGCGAAGGACATCCTGCGCCGCCTCGTTGAGGAGGAGCCGCATTTTCAGTCGGAGGAGCAGCAGTTTTTCGTAGATGAGCTGGGCGAGAGCGCGATCACGGTCGGTCTGCGCGCCTGGGTCGCAACGGAAAATTACTGGCCGGTCAAATGGAAAATGAATGAGCGCATCAAAGAAGAGTTTGACGCGGCGGGAATTTCCATCCCGTATAACCAGCTCGATGTCCACATCTGCCCGGAACCGGCGAACAAAAAAGCCGGAAAAGGCGATAAATAAAGGATATTTTGAAAATTAACCCTTGCAATTGCACGGAAAAGGTGCTATAGTGGAACTGTTAATAAGTGACTGTTAAGGAGTGGACGATTTCGTCCACTCTTTCTTGTGTACAGGGAAATGAAAGAATTTTTCGGAAGTTTCCCTGAATCAAAAAGGTGGTGAGGATTTGAGCAGAAGAGAAGAATACGAACAGAAGGCAGAAGAACTGATCACTCCGATTGTAGAAGCCAATGGTTTTGAACTGGTGGATGTGGAGTATGTCAAAGAGGGCGGTACCTGGTACCTGCGTGCTTACATCGACAAAGAAGGCGGAATCACCGTGGATGACTGCGAAATCGTCAGCCGTGCATTTTCTGACCGGCTGGACGCAGAGGACTTTATTGATGACGCCTATATCATGGAGGTCAGCTCTCCGGGTCTTGGACGTCCGTTGAAAAAAGAGAAGGACTACAAGAGAAGCATGGGAAAAGAGCTGGAAATCCGGACATACCGTGCGATCGAGAGAAACCGGGAATTTTACGGAATACTCACCGCATATGATGATAACAGTGTGACCATTGAGGAGGAGGACGGAACAGAGCGTGTCTTCCAGAAAAGCGATATTGCATTGATCCGTTTAGCATTTGATTTCTAAACAGACGCAGATACAGGAGGAAAAGAGAAAAATGAATACAGAATTAATGGAGGCCCTTGAAGTTCTTGAGAAAGAGAAGAATATCAGCAAAGATACCCTGCTTGAGGCAATTGAGCAGTCGCTGATCCAGGCCTGTAAAAACCATTTTGGCAAAGCAGATAATGTAAAGGTAAGCATCAATGCCCAGACTGGTGATTTCAAAGTCGTAGCAGAGAAAACCGTTGTTGATCTGGTACAGGATCCGATCATGGAGATCGCCCTTTCCGATGCAAAACGTGCAGACTCCCGCTATGAGCTCGGCGATATCGTTCCGGTAGAGATCAAATCCAAAGAGTTCGGCCGTATTGCAACCCAGAATGCCAAAAACGTGATTCTTCAGAAGATCCGTGAGGAAGAGCGTAAAGTTCTGTTTGATCAGTACTTCGAGAAAGAGCACGATGTGGTTACCGGTGTGGTACAGCGCTATGTAGGACGCAACGTCAGCATCAACCTCGGAAAAGTAGACGCTCTGCTGACCGAGAACGAGCAGGTCAAAGGCGAGAAATTTGAGCCGACCCAGCGTGTGAAAGTATACGTTCTGGAAGTAAAGAATACAACCAAGGGACCGAAAGTTATGGTATCCCGTACCCATCCGGAACTCGTAAAACGTCTCTTTGAGTCTGAGGTTTCCGAGGTTGCAGAAGGCATCGTAGAGATCAAGAGCATTGCCCGTGAGGCAGGAAGCCGTACGAAAATGGCAGTATGGTCCAACGATCCGAACGTCGATGCAGTCGGCGCATGCGTCGGTATGAACGGAAGCCGTGTCAACGCGGTTGTCAATGAGCTGAACGGAGAGAAGATCGACATCATCACATGGGATGAGAACCCGGCACTCCTGATCGAGAACGCACTGAGCCCGGCAAAAGTTATCTCCGTTATGGCAGACCCGGATGAGAAGACCGCAAAGGTTATCGTTCCGGATTATCAGCTTTCCCTTGCCATCGGTAAAGAGGGACAGAACGCAAGACTTGCTGCACGTCTGACCGGATTCAAGATCGACATCAAGAGCGAGACCCAGGCACGCGAGGCAGGAGACTTCGACTACGTAGAAGAAGAGGAATACGAGGAAGAGAACAATTACGATGAGTCCGCAGCAGAGGAGGAAATCATCTCTGCAGAAGAAGACTTCGACGAGAATGATGTGGAAACAGCAGAGGAAGCCGGAGACGAAGAGTAATTAAAATAAAAACAAAGGCGGGATGAGCATTTGAGTACAGTTCGTAAAGTGCCGCTGCGTAAGTGCATTGGCTGCAATGAAATGAAAAACAAAAAAGAAATGATCCGCGTGGTGAAAACTACCGAAGGAACGATTGTTCCAGACACAACCGGAAGAATGAACGGACGCGGTGCTTATGTCTGCTCTCTGGAATGCCTGGGAAAAGCGATGAAAAACAAAGGACTTTCCCGTTCTCTGAAGGCAGAAATTCCATCAGAGGTTTATGAGCAGTTAAAGGAGGCATTTGCGAAGATTGAATAGTCAAAGTAAAGGATTATCCATGCTGGGCCTTGCCATGAAGGCGGGTAAGGTATCGAGCGGCGAATTTGCGACCGAGCAGGCCGTAAAGAGCGGCAGCGCATACCTTGTCATTCTGGCGGAAACGGCGTCGGCCAATACACAGAAGAAATTTCGCAATATGTGTGCATACTATAAAGTGCCATGCATTCTTTTTGGGGACAAAGAGCAGCTTGGAAGAGCCATCGGAAGAGAATACCGTTCTTCCCTTGCCGTATGTGAAGCGCATTTTGCAGAAAAAATAGCAGCATTGTTGGCAGAAGCGTAAGGCGTAAGGCCGGAAAGGTCGGTGGATGGATGCAGGAAACACGAAAACCGCAGAAAGAGGAGAGAAGATCATTGGAAAAGAAAGATACAGAAAATATGGAAATGAAGAAGCCGGAAGAGCAGGCAAAACCGAAGAAAAAGAAAATTATTTCCGTTGTGCGTCCGCAGAACGCAACAAGTAAAGAAGCAAAAGAGTTCACAAAGAACCAGGGACAGAAAAAAGACCGTCCGTCCCGCGGAAACGGCCGTCCGGAAGGAAACCGCAATGGAAACGGAAGAAGCGAGGACCGTCCGAACCGTGGAAACGGAAACGGCGGAAATGGAGATCGTCCGAACCGCAATGGAGACCGTCCGCAGGGAGAGCGCCGTTTCAACAATAACGGAGACCGCCCGAACCGCAATGGAGACCGTCCGCAGGGAGAGCGCCGCTTCAACAATAACGGAGACCGCCCGAACCGCAGCGGAGACCGTCCGCAGGGAGAACGCCGCTTCGGCGGAAACAATGGAGACCGCCCGAACCGTAGCGGAGACCGTCCGTTCGGAGACCGCAATAACGGCGGAAGAAGCGGAAACGGTGAGAGAAGCGGAAGACCATTCGGTGAGCGTTCCGCACGTCCAAACGGAGGCAGACCGGGAAATAATGGCGGAAGACCGTTCGCAGGAAAGGATGATGATTCCCAGAATCAGAACCGCCGTCCGGGAGGAGACCGCCGCAGAACGGAGCATAAGAGCTCTGCAGGCGATACAATGAGCCTTGGCATCAAGAAGCCAGGCCGTGATACAGGAAGAAAAGAAAAAGACAAAAACAAAGATTCTTTAAGAGAAAATAAATTCAGTGAAGACAGAGGAAGAGGCGGAAACCGTCCGAACCAGGGACATCATCAGCAGTCCAGACTCCCGAAAGCGCTCCAGAAACCGGTCAACAAACCGAAACAGGAAGCTCCGAAGGATGAGGTAAAGGAGATCACCCTGCCGGAGAAAATGACCATCCGCGAGCTGGCTGAGAAGATGAAAATGCAGCCGGCAGTCATCGTAAAGAAACTGTTCATGGAAGGAACGATGGTTACCGTAAACCATGAGATCGATTTCGAAAAAGCACAGGAAATCGCGCTTGATTATAACATCATCGCTGAGCCGGAAGAGAAAGTAGATGTGATCGAAGAGCTTTTAAAAGAGGACGAAGAGGATGAAAAAGACATGGTTCCGCGTCCGCCGGTAGTCTGCGTTATGGGACACGTTGACCACGGTAAAACATCCCTTCTGGACTGCATCCGGAACACCCATGTCACCGACCGCGAGGCTGGCGGTATTACCCAGCACATCGGTGCATACACCGTTTCGATCAACAAACAGAAGATTACGTTCCTCGATACCCCGGGACATGAGGCATTCACCGCTATGCGTATGCGTGGAGCCAATGCGACGGATATCGCAATCCTCGTTGTCGCAGCAGACGACGGTGTGATGCCGCAGACCGTTGAGGCAATCAACCATGCAAAAGCAGCCGGCGTTGAGATCATCGTTGCGATCAATAAGATCGATAAACCAGGCGCAAACGTAGAGCGTGTAAAACAGGAGCTCTCCGAGTACGAACTGATTCCGGAGGACTGGGGCGGAAGCACCGTATTTGTTCCGGTATCTGCAAAGAACAATGAAGGTATCGACGATCTGCTTGAGATGATCCTTCTGACTTCCGAAGTGCTCGAGCTGAAAGCAAACCCGAACCGAAAAGCAAGAGGTCTTGTTATCGAGGCTGAGCTTGACAAAGGAAAAGGACCGGTTGCTACCATTCTGGTACAGAAAGGTACCCTGCATGTCGGCGATTACATCGCAGCAGGCGCATGCTCTGGTAAAGTCCGTGCGATGATGGATGATAAGGGACGCCGCGTCAAGGAGGCAGGCCCGTCTACTCCGGTTGAGATCCTCGGACTTTCCGATGTTCCGAACGCAGGAGAGATCCTCGTTCAGACCGATAACGATAAAGAAGCAAAGAACTTCGCAGCAACCTTCGTGGCAGAGAACAAGAAGAACCTGCTTGAGGAGACAAAAGCGAAGATGTCCCTGGATGATCTGTTCAACCAGATTCAGGAGGGTAACTTAAAAGAACTGGCACTCGTTGTCAA
Source organism: Fusicatenibacter sp. (assembly GCF_977045365.1). Taxonomy (NCBI): domain Bacteria; kingdom Bacillati; phylum Bacillota; class Clostridia; order Lachnospirales; family Lachnospiraceae; genus Fusicatenibacter; species Fusicatenibacter sp. Next base: position 29,595 of record NZ_CDRRUH010000007.1, on the reverse strand, counting down.
AGCCGACGTACAGGGATCTGTCGAAGCAGTAAAACAGAGTCTTGTCAAACTCTCCAACGAGGAAGTTGCCGTACGCGTTATCCACGGCGGTGTCGGTGCGATCAACGAGTCCGACGTTATGCTGGCAACCGCATCTTCCGCTATCATCATCGGATTTAATGTACGTCCGGATGTAAATGCAAAATCCATGGCAGAGCAGAACGGTGTTGACATCCGCCTGTACCGTGTCATCTACCAGGCAATCGAGGATGTTGAGGCAGCCATGAAGGGTATGCTCGAGCCGGTTTACGAAGAGAAAGTTATCGGCCATGCCGAGGTACGTCAGCTCTTCAAGGCATCTGGTGTCGGAACGATCGCCGGAAGCTATGTACTGGACGGAACGTTCCAGAGAGGCTGCAAAGTTCGGATCAGCCGCGAAGGAAACCAGATCTTCGAAGGAAATCTGGCATCCCTCAAACGTTTCAAAGACGATGTCAAAGAAGTGCGCTCCGGCTATGAGTGCGGTCTTGTATTTGAAGGATTCAACGATCTTCAGGAGTTCGATCAGGTCGAGGCCTACATCATGGTAGAAGTGCCGAGATAGAAATGAGGAATTAAGTTGAGAAAAAACAGTATTAAAAACACCAGGATCAACGGGGAAGTACAGAAAGAGCTTTCCAATATCATCCGGAACGAGATCAAGGATCCGCGCATCGGAATGATGACCTCTGTCACAGCGGCAGAGGTAGCGCCGGATCTGAAGACGTGTAAAGTATATATCAGTGTATTTGGCGATGAGGAGGCGAAGAAAGAAACCATCCGCGGCTTAAAGAGCGCGGAGGGCTTCATCCGCCGTATGCTGGCCAAGACCATTAACCTCCGCAATACACCGGAGCTGACCTTTGTCCTGGATGAGTCGATTGAATATGGCGTTACGATGTCGAAACTGATTGATGAAGTAACACACAAAGAAGACAAAAAGGATGAGGAAAATGAAGAAAATTGATGAAATTCTAAACGGAGTCTCCTGCATGGCCATCGCCGGACACGTTCGTCCGGACGGTGACTGCATCGGTTCCTGCCTGGGATTATACCAGTATCTTCGCGACAATCGGCCGGAGATTCAGGCAGATGTCTATCTTGAGGATCCACGGCCGGAATTTTCCTATCTGCCGGGCTTTTCTGAGGTAAAGACAAGCTGTGAAGAGAAAGCGTACGACCTTGTGGTTCTTCTGGATGTATCCAGCGAGGACCGCATCGGCGTTGCCGCACCGCTTCTTGCAAAAGCGGGCAGAACAGTCTGCATCGATCACCATGTGACGAATACAGAATATTGCGAAATCAATCACGTCGAGCCGGATGCAAGCTCTGCCTGCGAGGTGCTGTTCGGTCTTCTGGAGGAAGAAAAGATCTCCGAGCCGTGCGCCGAGGCGCTGTACACCGGTATTGTGACCGATTCCGGTGTATTCCAGTACAGCAGCACCTCTCCGCACACGATGCGGGTTGCGGCCGCTCTGATGGAAAAGGGAGTTCCGTTTACCAGAATCATCGAGGATGCATTCTTCAAGAAAACATACGTACAGAACCAGATTATGGGACGCACGCTGACAGAAAGCATCATGCTTCTCGACAAGCAGTGCATCGTCGGTATCGTGCGGAAAAAGGTCATGGACTTCTATGGCCTGACAACGGGAGATATGGACGGCATTGTCAGCCAGTTAAAAAATACAGAAGGCGTTCACGTAGCGATCTTCCTGTATGAGCTGGAGCCGCAGGTCTTCAAAGTAAGCCTTCGCTCCGACGAGCTGGTTGATGTGAGCAAAATCGCAGCCGTATTCGGCGGCGGCGGCCATATCCGTGCGGCTGGCTGCACGATGTCAGGTTCTCCGTATGACGTAATCAACAATCTGACTCTGTATATCGAAAAACAGCTTCTTGCAGAAGAGGAAGAAGAGACGACAGAGGAAGAAGCATAAACAGGAAACAGCCGGGCGAGAAAATACATCCACGCCCGGTTTTCTTGTGAAAAAGAGGGAGACAAAACAACATGATAAACGGAGTTCTGAACGTATGGAAAGAGGCGGGATTTACGTCGCATGACGTGGTTGCGAAGCTGCGCGGCATCCTGCACCAGAAAAAAATCGGCCACACCGGAACCCTCGACCCGGATGCGACGGGCGTGCTTCCGGTCTGCCTTGGAAAGGGAACGCGTCTCTGCGATATGCTGACCGATGAGACGAAGACGTATGAAGCACTGCTTCACCTTGGAATCGCAACGGATACACAGGATATGAGCGGAACCGTGACAGCAGAAGCCCCGGTGACCGTGACGGAAGAAGAGGTGTGCACCTGCATCGCCTCGTTTGTCGGGGAGCAGCAGCAGGTGCCGCCGATGTATTCCGCGCTGAAGGTGAATGGAAAGAAGCTCTATGAGCTGGCGCGGGAAGGCATTGAGATCGAGCGGAAGGCCCGTACGGTGCACTTTTACGAGATCAACATTCTGGAAGTGAAGCTTCCGCTGGTCCGCATGGAGGTAACGTGTTCGAAGGGAACGTATATCCGCACCCTGTGCCACGATATCGGCGAAAAACTGGGCTGCCACGGATGTATGGAGCAGCTGATCCGCGCGAGAGTCGGCCAGTTTGACCGAAACGGAGCGCACACGCTTGACGAGATCGCAGCGATTGTCGGTGAGGGCCGCCTTTCGGAGATCCTCGTACCGGTCGATGAAATGTTTGCGCAGCTGCGCAGCTTTGCAACGGCGGACGATCATGCGAAAAAGCTTGCGGAAAACGGAAATCCGCTGAAACCGGCGCAGATCCGCGAAACCGGGGAAACTGCTTCCGGCGGGGACTTCGCAGAAGACGAGGAGTTCCGCCTTTATCTCGATGACGGAACGTTTGTCGGCATTTATCAATACAGACCATCACAAAACTTAACCAGACCGGTCAAGTTATTTCTGGAGAGAACATGAGATATCTAACAAAAACACTGGATTTTGACAGCAGAAGGGACAGCGTTGTAACCCTGGGAAAATTTGACGGCCTCCACCGGGGGCATATGCTTCTGATCCGCCGTGTCCTTGCAATCGGCAGAACGGAAGGACTGGAAACGGTTGTGTTTACGTTTGACGTGCCGCCGCAGTCGAAAGTGCAGCATGTCAGGCCGCATCAGCTGCTGACGAATGAGGAGAGAAGAGCCCGCCTCGAACAGCTTGGCATGGACTGCCTTGTGGAATGCCCGTTTGTGGATGAAGTGATGCACATGACGCCGGAAGCCTTTATCAAAGAGATTCTGGTGGATAAGCTGCACGCGAAAAAAGTTGTTGTGGGAAAGGATTTCGGTTTTGGCTACAAGAGAAGCGGCACAGCCGAAATGCTAAAAGAAATGGGCCCGTCCCTTGGTTTCGAAACCGAGATCATCGAAAAAGCAGAGGAAAACGGCCGCGAGATCAGCAGCACCTGGGCACGGGAAGAGCTGGAACAGGGCAATATGGAAGCCGTGAGCGGTCTGCTCGGCTACGATTACGCCGTTCACGGTGAGATTGTCCATGGCCATGCACTCGGCAGAACGATCGGCGTGCCGACAATCAATCAGATCCCGCCGGCGGAAAAGCTGCTGCCGCCGTTCGGCGTCTACGTTTCTGAGGTGAAAATCGAAGGAAAAATCTATTACGGCATCACGAACATCGGCGTCAAGCCGACGGTACAGGAGAAATTTACCGGTGTGGAGACGAATCTTTTTGACTGCAGCGAGGATCTCTATGGAAAACAGGCGGAGGTTTCTCTGTTAAAATTCCTGCGCCCGGAGCAGAAATTTGCTTCGATCGACGCGCTGAAAAACCAGCTCGATCATGATGTTGCGGCAGGAAAAAAATATGTAGAAAAAAAGTTCGCTCAGCAGTGAAACACTCGCTGTTTCGCTGCGTAAGAAAGTGATTCAGGTGTGAGCAGCTCTCCTTTTGCGAAGCAAAACTTAAAATGAGAGCTGTGAAAGTTACAGTTCGGAGAACTGTAACTACGTGAAAATTCATCGCGAAAACATCTGATTTTAGTATTTACAATTCGAAAAGCGTATGCTATACTAATCGAGTATGCGGGACAAAAAAGATCCCCGGACCCTGATTCAGAGGCAGGACACTCCGACCACTTCTTAGTCAGCGGTGCAATCAAAATAACAGGAGGAATTTAAAATGATTTCGAAAGAAAAAAAACAGGCAATCATCAAAGAGTATGCAAGAACTGAGGGAGATACAGGATCACCGGAAGTACAGGTAGCTGTTCTTACCGCAAGAATCGAGGAGCTCACTGAGCATCTGAAAGTTCACCACAAAGATCATCACTCCAGAAGAGGTCTTCTGAAAATGGTTGGTCAGAGACGTGGTCTGCTTGACTACTTAAAGAAAACTGATATTGAAAGATACCGTGCTTTAATCGAGAAGTTAGGAATCAGAAAATAATCAGCTTGGAACAACGGGCGGGATACATTTTCCGCCCGTTTCTTTGCTTGTAAGATCAAAGACGCAAACGACATGGAGCCATTCTGAGCTGCATTGCATCCGTAAGAAGCTGCCAGTGGCAGGTTCTGGAGGTGCAGGAATTTTATCCGAGACCACTGAAAAACACATTGAAAAGCTGCATCCTGTCCGTATTCCGGTGTGCTTTTCAGTTGTTTCGGAAATTCTGCTCAGAAGAAAAAAAGGAGATTATTTATGTACAAGAGTTTTTCTATGGAACTGGCAGGCAGAACCCTGACCGTAGACGTAGGCCGTGTAGCAAAACAGGCAAACGGCGCAGCATTTATGCATTATGGCGATACTGTAGTTCTTTCTACAGCAACCGCATCTGAGAAACCGCGTGACGGCATCGACTTCTTCCCATTAAGCGTTGAGTACGAAGAGAAGATGTACGCCGTTGGAAAAATCCCGGGCGGATTCAACAAAAGAGAAGGAAAAGCAAGCGAGCACGCAATTCTGACCAGCCGTGTCATCGACCGTCCGATGCGTCCGCTGTTCCCGAAGGATTACCGTAACGATGTTACCTTAAACAACATGGTAATGTCCGTAGATCCGGAGTGTGATCCGGAAGTAGTTGCAATGCTGGGTTCCGCAATCGCAACCTGCATTTCCGACATCCCGTTTGACGGCCCGTGTGCCATGACCCAGATCGGCATGATCGACGGCGAGTTTATCGTAAACCCGACTCTCGCACAGAAAGCCGTATCTGACCTGAAACTGACCGTAGCTTCCACCAGAGAGAAAGTCATCATGATTGAAGCCGGAGCAAAAGAGATTCCGGAAGCAAAAATGATCGAGGCGATCTACAAAGCACACGAAGTAAACCAGGAAATCATCAAATTCATCGACAGCATTGTAGCAGAGGTTGGAAAACCGAAACACGCTTATGAGAGCTGCGCGATTCCGGAAGAGCTGTTTGCGGCAATCAAAGAGATCGTTCCTCCGGCAGAGATGGAAGAGGCTGTTTTCAGCGATGACAAACAGACAAGAGAAGAAAACATCCGCGTCATCACCGAGAAACTCGAGGAGGCATTTGCCGACAACGAAGAGTGGCTGGCAGTATTAGGCGAGGCTGTTTACCAGTATCAGAAAAAGACCGTTCGTAAGATGATCTTAAAAGACCACAAACGTCCGGACGGCCGTGCGATCACAGAAATCCGTCCTCTGGCAGCAGAGGTTGACATTATCCCGCGTGTTCATGGTTCCGCTATGTTCACCCGTGGACAGACTCAGATCTGCAACGTAACAACTCTGGCTCCGCTTTCCGAGGCTCAGAAGCTGGACGGACTGGACGAGTTCGAGACCTCCAAACGTTACATGCATCAGTACAACTTCCCGTCCTACTCCGTAGGCGAGACAAAACCGTCCCGCGGACCGGGACGCCGTGAGATCGGCCATGGCGCTCTGGCAGAGCGTGCCCTGGTTCCGGTACTTCCGACCGAGGAAGAGTTCCCATACGCAATCCGTACCGTATCCGAGACCTTCGAGTCCAACGGTTCTACTTCCCAGGCAAGTATCTGTGCATCCACCATGTCTCTGATGGCTGCCGGCGTACCGATCAGAAAACCGGTTGCAGGTATCTCCTGCGGTCTGGTAACAGGCGAGACCGATGACGATTACCTCGTACTGACTGATATCCAGGGTCTCGAAGACTTCTTCGGCGACATGGACTTCAAGGTAGCTGGTACCCACGACGGAATCACTGCAATCCAGATGGATATCAAGATCCATGGACTGACCCGTCAGATCGTAGAAGAGGCGATTGCCAGAACGAAACAGGCAAGAGAGTACATCCTGACCGAGGTTATGGAGAAAGCCATCGCAGAGCCGCGTAAGACGGTCGGCGAGTTCGCTCCGAAGATCATCCAGATGATGATCGACCCGCAGAAGATCGGTGAAGTTGTCGGCCAGAGAGGAAAGACCATCAACGCAATCATCGACGAGACCGGCGTAAAGATCGACATCACAGACGACGGTGCAGTTTCCATCTGCGGAACCGAGCAGGCTATGATGGATCAGGCAAAGAAATATATCGAGATCATCGCAAGCGACTTTACCGAGGGACAGATCCTGACCGGAAAAGTTGTCAGCATCAAAGACTTCGGTGCTTTCCTTGAGTTCGCACCTGGAAAAGAAGGTCTGGTACACATCTCCAAGCTCGCAAAACAGCGTGTTGAGAAAGTAGAAGACGTTGTCAGCCTTGGCGATGTTGTAAAAGTAGTCTGCATGGGCAAAGATAAAATGGGCCGTGTAAGCTTCAGTATCAAGGATGTTCCGGCAGACGCAAAATAAATAGATCTGCCAGACGATAAAGAGCGGGAACACAGAAAAAGGGATCTGCAAAACGGTTCGTTTTTCTGTGTTTTCTTATGTCCGAATAGGAGTGAAAGCTATGAGATACCATAATATAACGAAAGACGATATGCTGAACGGAGACGGCCTGCGCGTCGTGCTCTGGGTCGCCGGATGCGGCCATCACTGCAAGGGATGTCAGAATCCGATTACCTGGGATCCAAATGGCGGCATCCCGTTTGATGACGCGGCAAAGGCAGAAATTTTTGAACAGCTGGACAAGGACTACATTTCCGGCATCACCTTCTCCGGCGGAGATCCGCTGCATGAGGCAAATCGGGCGGATGTGACGGCTCTGGCAAAAGAGATCAAGGAAAGATATCCGAAAAAAGATATCTGGGTTTACACCGGATATGAGTGGGAATCCGTCTGTGATCTGGAACTGATGGATTACACGGACGTGGTTGTGGACGGTCGCTTTATTCTTGCCCAGAGGGACGTTACCCTGGAATGGAAGGGCAGCCCGAATCAGAGAGTCATTGATGTGAAAAAGACGAGAGCACGCGGCGAAGTCGTACTGTTCGGCGAAAAGTAGTCACGCAAAAAGAAAAGGAGACGCTTTATGGAAACCATTAAAATTCAGTATTTAAACGATGAAATTGAGCGCCTGCGCTATATCGACGGAAAGTCCGACTGGATCGACCTGCGCGCGGCAGAAGAAGTAGAGTTAAAGGCCGGAGAATTTAAGCTGATCCACCTCGGCGTTGCGATGCAGCTGCCGGAAGGCTATGAGGCGCATATCGTGCCGAGAAGCAGCACCTTCAAGAACTTCGGCATTATCCAGACGAACCACTGCGGTATCATCGACGAGAGCTACTGCGGACCGAACGACTGGTTCTACATGCCGGCGTATGCCCTGCGCGACACCGTGATTTATGTGAATGACCGCATCTGCCAGTTCCGCATCGAGAAACACCAGCCGACCATCAGCTTTGAGGAAGTTGACCATTTAAACGGCGAAGACCGCGGCGGAATCGGAAGCACAGGAAAACAGTAAATCCGAGCTGCGAATTATATAGAAAGACCCCGGAAACATCAGTGAAAACTGGCGTTTCCGGGGTCCTTTTTATTTCATCTGAACCGTATTATTCGTGATTTTGAATTTTTTGAAGCTGTTGATAAAGCTCGAAATCCTGCTGTACCCATACTGCTTCACATCAAAGCCCGGGAAGCGGCTCCGCAGAGCGTCGTGGATGATGCTCAGATTGTCGATATGGCCGCCGTTTGAGCAGATCAGGTCGGTGATGCACTTTTCGATCTGCTGGCGCGATACGGTGTTCTGGCGTTCTTTTACAAGGTAATTGTGGCCGGTCTTCAGTACCTCGATATCGTTCATGCTCTCTAAAAACGTCGAGAGCTTTGAATAGCCGTAATTTCGAACATCAAATTCCGAAAATTTCTTCTGTAAGATACTGCCGATTTCACTGAGTGTCGTATTCTTTCCGTGGTCATTGTTTTCCGTCAGCACACGTGATACGGTCCGCTCAATCTCCGCCTTGCTCGTAATCGACGGAGCCTCATCCTGCGAAACGCCGTAGCGTGCCGAACTCTCCGAAACAGCAGTGATAGCAGGGGAGATATCGTCCTCATTCTGGGAGATCACCTCGAGGATTTTAAAGGCATCACACGCGACACGGAACGAGGACGGCGTTTTCTGTTCGCCCATGCCGAGCACAAACATGCCCGATTCGCGCAGACGCTGTGCCAGCTTCGTAAAGTCGGAATCCGAGGAGACGAGGCAGAAGCCCTCCACATTTCCGGAGTAGAGGATATCCATGGCATCGATAATCATCGCAGAGTCGGTCGAGTTCTTTCCGTTCGTATTGCTGTACTGCTGGATCGGATTGATCGAGTAGCGTAAAAGCTGTTCCTTCCAGCTTTTTTTCGAGATGTCCGTCCAGTCCCCGTAGATTCTCTTGTACGTAGCAACGCCCTGGTCGGAAACCTCGTCCAGGATATATTTGATGTATTTCGGGGAAACATTGTCCGCATCGATCAATACGGCAAACCGGCTGTCTTTCTGTTCCATAAATTCTGTCCTTTCTGCGGCTTGGAGTGGGGTTCCGGGGCCTTCCGCCCGGAAGAAAATAGATAATATTAGTTTAGTACATTTCGGAACACAAATCAACCGCGAGTTTTGGCAAAAGACTGGGGAACGGAAAATGACAAAAAAACTTGTCAAAAAGGATTGACAAATAAAGTTGTCAATGATAGAGTAATAGATGACAAGAAAAGTTGTCAAATAGAAAACTCATCTAAGAAACGTGAACAGAAAGGAGATGCTGCGATGCCGCTGTACAATCAGCTAAAAGAATACCGTTCGAAGCTCGGCATCAGCCAGACCGACCTTGGAAAAATGGCCGGGGTATCGAGACAGACCATCAGCCTGATCGAACGGGGAGACTATTCGCCGTCGGTGACACTGGCGTTAAAACTTGCAAAAATCTGTGAAGTAAAAGTAGAAGATATTTTTCAATACGAGGAGGATGAATCATGAAAGAAAAACAGGGGAACAAACCAAATTCCTACGGAAAGCTGATGAAACGGATGCTGATCTATCTCGGAATCGGCGGAGTCTTCGGTTTCTTTGTCGGAATTTTTGTGACGTTCGGGGTGAAAAATGGCATGAGTGATCTGAGCGATCTGGTCCGCCCGCTGGCACTGCCGATCATTGCGGTAATTTTCGTTGTAAGCATTGTCCTGATGGAATTTTACAGCCGGAAGTTAAAGGATATACTGAAACATCTCGAAGAAGCAGAGGATGAGCAGTACGAAGTTTTAAGCTATGAAGAAGAGAAATACGGCGCGATGCTGATGAACTGTAATGTGATTTCGCAGGTCTGCGATTTCAGCGTGCTGTCATTTACCTTTTCCCGTCCCTGGCTGGAAGAAGCATCGGGAAAAGAGCTCGCTGGATTCTTGGCAGCCTGTGTTCTGTTTTGTATCAGCTTCTTTCTCTATGGCTATTATCAGATGCGTTATGTAAAAATGGTTCAGGCAGCTCACCCGGAGAAGAGAGGCGATATGAACTCAAAAAACTTCCAGAAAGACTGGATGGCAAGCTGCGATGAGGCAGAAAAAGAGATGGTATACCAGAGTGCCTATAAGGCCTATATGGCGCTGGGTAAGATGATTCAGATCCTGCTGTGTGCGACGATGCTCCTGCATCTGGTGTTCCATACCGGTATTCTCGCAGTCATTGTCGTGGGCGTCGTTTATCTGACGATGACACTCACGTATAATCATTCCTGTGTAAGTTTGCAGAAAGCAAAACTGAATCCGTAACCCTGTAAATACAAAAAACTGCGTGGAATGCATTTCAAAATCGTGCATTCCGCGCAGTTTTGCGTTTGGTATGAAAAATGTCAGCTGATTGGAGCTGTCGGTGTCTTTGTTCCATACTTTTTGTCGATATTCTTCATCACGAACAGATACGAAACACCGGTAAAGACAGCTGCCGTCACCCAGGCTGCCGGGTCACAGAAACAGGCGAGCGGATAGCTGATGACTTTCATGGCAATCACAGCTACAATAAGGCGCGCAAACAGTTCAGAAACGCCGCCCATCATCGGCAGAAAACCGTAGCCGCAACCCTGCATTGCATTTCGGAAAATAAAAATAGTGCAGAGCGGTACATAAAAAAACGCACACATATAAGAGTATGTTTTCGCCCACGGCATCATGGCGGCCATATCGACATCACCCGAGAAGAAGAGAGAAAGACATGGCTTCAGAAGAAGGAAGACGAGAACAGCGGCTACGATAGAATAGGTGATGGAAGTCAGAAGTGCAGCGCGAACTCCCTTTTTGATCCGCGGAATATCGCCTTTCCCGAAATTTTGCCCGCTGTAGGTTGCCATCGTCTGTCCCATTGCGGAAAAGCCCTGTGTGACCAGATTCTGCAGCTTACAGGCCGCCGTAAAAGCGGCAACCGCCTCTGAGCCGAACAGGTTAATGGCTGCCTGCATAATCATCGTACCGGATCCGGTGATGGCAAACTGGAGAGCCATCGGAATGCCCATCGAGAGTTGATGACGGGAATCTGCCGCATGAAGCTTCCAGTGGTGTTTTTCCGGCCACATATCCGGCATGGAGCGATAGATATAAAAAAGACAGAGCACGGCAGAAATTCCCTGAGAGAAAACAGTTGCATATCCGGCTCCCGCAACGCCCATTTTAAAATGGATAATGAGAAGCAGATCCAGAAGAACATTTAATACAGCCGAAAAAATCAGGAACATCAGCGGAGTCTGGCTGTTTCCGACCGCACGCAGATAGGAGGAAAGCAGATTGTAAAAAATCGTGGCGATCAGTCCGCCGCAGATAATCATAATATAGGTATAAGCGTCCTGAAAGATATTTTCCGGTGTGTTCATGAGATGCAGCAGCGACCGCATGGAGATCATGCTGAAGAACGTCAGGACAACCGTGAAAAGGAGAGCCAGTAGAATGCCGTTTGCCACACTTCGCTTTACCCCATTTGTATCCTTTGCGCCGAACCGTTGCGATGTCAGAACCGTAAAGCCTGCTGTGATGCCCTGCGCAAAGCCAAGCACCAGGAACATAATGGTTCCCGTAGAACCAACTGCAGCCAGTGCATCCGCCCCGACATAACGTCCGACAATGATTGTGTCTGCCATGTTGTAGAGCTGCTGGAAAATATTTCCGATAATCAGCGGCAGCGTAAACCGCAGAATGACCGGCAGCGGACTGCCCTTTGTCATATCTCTTTCCATGAAAAACCTCCTCAAAAATGATAAAAATAAGTTTTGTATTCATTTCAAACGAAAGCTATTTTATCACATTCTGAGGAGGTTGTCACACTTTATTTTGACATTTTTCCTGCGATTTTTGACAGACAGAAAACGGATATTTTCCAGCCTTTTTTATAGAAGTTTTTCATACACAGCTTTGATTTTTTCCGCCGTCTGCTGCAGCTTCTGCGCACGGTGTCCGAAAATCCGAACAGCAAGATCGCCGCCGGAGAGCGTCGTTGCGCCGCCGTCGATTTCCGGATCGCCGTCAAGAATTTCCCGGATTTCATCAATTTCATGTGTGACAGAGGAAAAAACCATATAAAAGAAAGAAAAACATGCAAAAGGCGTAAGAAAACAAAGAAATTCGGCATGACAGAGTGCGTCATTGGAAGAAGCGGATGGCAGGAAAAAAATCGGAAACTCGAAAATAAACAGTATATAACAGTTGACAACAGTGTTCGACTGTTATATACTGTTTATCGTGAAGGAGAAACAGAACAATATGCATATTATTTTAAACCATTCCTCCATGGTGCCGATTTATGAGCAGCTCATGGAGCAGATCAAATCAGAAATTATAGATACCGCATTAAAAGAAGGAGAAGCGCTCCCATCCGTCCGTTCTCTGGCCGGGGAACTGCGGATCAGTGCGCTGACCGTGAAAAAGGCGTACGATAAGCTGGAAGAGGATGGCTTCGTTACAACTATTCACGGAAAAGGAACGTATGTAACGGCTTCCGACCAGCAGCTCGCAAAAGAAGCAAGGCAGAGAGAAGCGGAAGCGGATTTTGAAAAAGCCATCGACCGCGCCCTTTCAATGGGAATGAGCAAAGAAGAAATTTCAGAAATCGTACAGCTCCTTTTGGAGGAAAAATAAAAAGAAAGGTATCGTCCCAGACGAAGAAATCTGATCTGGGCAGAAGAAAGAGAGGTTCCGACATGATCAAGATGGAGAATGTCAAAAAAACGTATCCCGCGTTTGATTTTCAGCTTTCCCTGGAAATTCCCAAGGGAAGAATTACCGGTCTGGTAGGAAAAAACGGGGCAGGAAAAAGTACAGCAATCAAGCTGATGGTGGGACTTGTAAAAGCAGAAAGCGGAACGATTGAGATTTTTGGAAAACCGGTCAGCGAAATGAAAGCTTTGGATAAGCAGTGGATCGGCGTTTCCCTGGCAGAATCCGGATTTAACGAGCTGTTTACCGTTACAGATACGGAAAAGATTCTGGCAAAAATGTATCAGAACTTTGACAGGAACTGGTTTGAAGAGCAGTGCAGAAAACTCCAGCTTCCCATGCAGAAAAAACTCCGGGAATTTTCCACTGGAATGAAAGCGAAGCTGCGCGTGCTTGCTGCTTTATCTCACAGAGCAGATCTGCTGATTCTGGATGAGCCGACGGCCGGCCTTGATGTGGAGGCACGGAACGAAATTCTCGATCTGCTGCGAAGCTATGCGGCGGAGGATGAGAGCCGTACGATTCTCATTACTTCACATATTTCTTCCGACCTCGAGCATCTCTGTGATGATATTTACCTGATTCACGAAGGAAAACAGATCCTGCACGAGGAGACGGATGTGATTCTCGAACAGTACGGCCTCATCAAAGCAAGCGAAGAGCAGTATGCGGCGCTGGACAAGGAATATCTGTTGAAATGCCGGAAGGAAGCGTATGGTTATGCATGCTTCACAAGCGATCAGCAGTATTACAAAGAAAATTACCCGGATCTTGTTGTCGAGCGGGCCGGGATCGATGAATTAATTTTGATGATGACAGGAGGAGAAGTACGATGAGCGGATTATTACAAAAAGATCTCTGTCTGCTGAAAAGCAACCGGAAAACACTGGTCCTTTTTTTGGCCCTTGCAGTAGTAATCAGTCTGGGGCAGACAAATACCTTTATTCTGGGCTATTTCCCGTTTCTTATGATTATCATGCTGACAGGAACTATTTCGTATGACGAGATGGACAACGGATTTCCGTTTCTGTTTACACTGCCGGTTGACCGGAAAATGTATATCCGGGAAAAATATCTGCTCTGTATCCTAGGCGCAGCAGGATCTTTTCTTATTGCTTTGGCACTGTATTTTGCCTCTCTGATGGTGAACGGCGTTGCAGATGCAGCAGGGCAGCTTCTGGAAAATGCAGGCATGTTTCCTGTCGTTCTGGCCGTATTTTTCCTGGCCATCGCGGTGACAATTCCAATCCAGGTGAAGTATGGAGCGGAAGGATCCAGAATTGTTCTGGCAGGAATCTGCTTTCTGGGTGCAGGTGTGATCTTGTTTGTACACAAAACAGCGGGGGATGCTGCACTTGAAAAAATTACATCATTCTCAGATATGCTGGAAAAAACTTCGGGAAAAATCGGAGCTTTTGCGGTCGGTATCGCTGCATTACTGATTTCTTATGGAATCAGCGTGAGGGTGATGGAGAAAAAAGAATTCTAACCGCTTCTCTGTCTGTATTACTTGAAAACCCTGATGTTTTATGGTATCCTCTATACGATGCTGCTTCAAAATGGCATCGTAAAAAACAGAGGAAACAGAGGAAAAATGAAGAAATTATTTGCACAGATTGTGAAATTCGGCATTGTCGGCTTCATCAGCTTTGGCATTGACTATGTGATCGGATTGATTGTCCTGAACCTTATCATGGCATTGACCTCCAGTTCCTATTTTGAAATGGCGTCGCTTGTCGGCTCCGTTGCAGGATTTACCGTGTCCGTCATCGTCAATTACATTTTAAGTTTCAAATTTGTCTTTGAACGAAAAGAAGACCTGAACAAAAAAGTCGAATTCATTACCTTCGTCGTCCTTTCCCTGATCGGAATGCTGCTGAACAGCTTTTTGATTTGGATTGTGGTAGGACCCATCTATAGCGGAAACGCGGTACTGCAGCAGAACATTGGTCACAACCTGATCTATACGATCGCAAAAGTATTCGCAACCGCGGTCGTTATGGTTTACAATTTTGTTACAAGAAAAATATTTCTGGAGAAGAAATGATTCTGAAAAAAATCTGAAAAGAAGGCAGCGGAGAAAAAACGCTGCCTTCTTTTCAAAGAAAGATAAAACCGAAAGGCTGGTGAACTGAAGATGAATCTTCCTATTCAACTGCAGACAGGATTGTATCTCTACCTGATCTGCATTAATATTATTACCATAGCAGTCTATGGCATTGACAAACGAAACGCTGTGCATGGAAAATGGAGAATCCGCGTTTCCACGCTTCTTACTCTGGCTGCAGCCGGCGGTTCTGCAGGAGCACTGTTGGCGATGCACCTGTTCCATCACAAAACAAAGAAAAAGAAATTCACCATCGGCATCCCGCTGATGCTGCTGGTACAGATCGTTCTTCTTGTCTTTCTTACAAAAGCAGACTTGCCGATTTCCATATAGAGCATGGCAGAAAAATTTTGCAGAGGTGTTGAGAATGAGAGAAGAACAAACAAAGAAACCGGAAAACCGCCTGATTTTTCATATTGATGTCAACAGCGCCTTTTTATCCTGGGAATCCACTCGGCGGATGAAAGAGGGGCTGCCGGATCTGCGGGACATTCCCGCCTGCATCGGCGGCGACCCGGCAAAAAGGACGGGAATCGTCGTAGCCAAGTCGATTCCGGCGAAAAAATGCGGTGTCCAGACCGGCGAGCCTGTGGCAATGGCACTGCGGAAATGCCCGAATATGGTTATTGTTCCCAGTGATTTCGATCTTTATGTCAAGTGCTCCCGGGCCTTCAAGAAAATCTGCGCATCCTACACTCCGGTCATGGAGTCTTTCTCGATTGACGAAGTGTTCCTTGATATGACGGGAACCTCTCTTTTGTACCCGGACCCGATCGCGGCAGCACATGAAATTAAAGACCGGATTTCCGACGAGCTGGGATTTACGGTAAATGTCGGCATTTCCACCAATAAACTCCTGGCCAAAATGGCGTCCGATTTCGAAAAACCGAACAAAGTGCACACCCTGTTTCCAGAAGAAATCCCTGAGAAGATGTGGCCGCTTCCGGTACGCGAGCTTTTGTTTCTCGGCAAAGCGTCCGAAAAGAAGCTGACCGAGGCCGGAATCCGCACGATCGGAGATCTGGCACATGCACGGGAAACTGATATTCAGACCCTGATTGGCAATAAAAACGGCTATCAGCTGTACCAGTACGCCCGCGGCATCGACGATTCCCCCGTAAAAGCACAGCCCGATGAGGCGAAAGGCTTCAGCGCAGAGACGACCTTTAACGAGGACATCGTCTCTATCGAACAGGTCGACCCGATTCTTCTCGCCCAGTGTGACATCGTGGCCGCCCGCATGCGTCGGAAAAAGAAAAAATGCACCTCCGTTTCCATAACCTTCCGCACCCTCGATTTCCGAAACCGCTCACACCAGACAAAACTTCTAAATGCGACCGATATCACAGATGAAATCTACCGCTACGCCAAACAGCTCTTCCGCGAATCCTGGAAAGGAGAGCCCCTCCGCCTGATCGGTGTCTCCGTAACCGGCCTTACCGAAGACGATTTCGAACAGCTCTCCCTCTTCGAAGATCCCGAAAAGAAGGAGAAAAGCCGTAAACTCGATGCCGCCCTCGACGCAATCCGCCAGAAATACGGCAACGACAAAGTCACCCGCGCAAGCATCCTGAACGGAACACAGGGAATTGCAAGAAAAGCGAAGGCACAGATGAAAAATGATGCGGAAAACTGAAAAAATGGCAGATCAGAAGTCATACAACCTCTGATCTGCCATTTTTTTGCGCACAGAAATGCAGGTGATATCTTATCTTGAAATCAGCTCCTCCGCATGCTTTAACGCATCCGAAATATTCGCACAGAAATTTTCTTCCCCGACAAGCTCCACAAAGCTGGATTTTTTCATCACCTTCATCGGCTGCTCATTCACGTGAGAAAAGACGAGGGTGATCCCTTTCGATTCGCAGAGCTTCGTCAGATTCTGGAGCGCATTCATGGCCGTACTGTCGATCGCCGGTACGCTCCGCATCCGGAGAACGAGGCACTTCGTGAAATCCTTTACCACGATGTGCTCAATCGCATCCGCCGCGCCAAAGAAGAGCGGTCCTGTGATCTCGTATACACGGATTTCCAGCGGCAATTTTTGCAGATGCTCATCCACCGCCGGGGAATCATCGTCCACATAGACCCAGCTGTCGGCGTGCGTTTCCTCGCTCATCCGCTTGATGAAAAGCAGGCAGGCCAGAACCATGCCGATCTCGATTGCGACAACGAGATCAAACACAACGGTCAGCACAAACGTAGTAAAAAGAACGATAATATCACTCTTCGGAGCCGTGCGTACAAGATGCACGAAGGTTCTCCACTGGCACATATTGTAGGCCACAAGGAACAGAATCGCGGCAATCGTCGGCATTGGAATCATGCCCGCAAACGGCATCAGCACAACAAGAACGATGACGAGCGTAATGGAATGCACCATACCCGCAACCGGCGTGCGTCCGCCGTTTTTGATATTTGCCGCCGTTCTGGCAATCGCTCCCGTAGCCGGAATACCGCCGAAGAGCGCAGAAGCAATATTTCCGGCACCCTGTGCAATCAGCTCCGTATCCGAACGATGCTTGCTGTTGATCATGCCGTCCGCAACAACACAGGAGAGAAGCGACTCAATCGCTGCAAGCACCGCGATCGTAAACGCATTTGGAATCGCCGACTGAATCAGTTTCATGTCAAAAACCGGCAGATGAAGCGTCGGAAGCGCATTGCTGATTGTGTACAGATTTCCAATCGTAGAAACGTGCAGCGGCAGAAACTGAACCATCAGAATACCGGCAATAACAGCAATCAGCGATCCCGGGATTTTCTTGAAAATCAGCGGAGACACGATCAGAATAGCAAGGCTGACCCCTCCGACAATCAGAGCATCCGGTGAAATCGTGGAAAAATTCTCCGCAAATGCCTTCAGTTTTTCCATCGTTTCAATCGGCTTTACCCCGTCAGGATACGTAATGCCGCAGAAATCCTTTAACTGTCCGATCACGATTGTCACCGCAATACCGGAAGTAAAACCCGTCGTAATTGTATAAGGAATAAACTTGATCAGACTTCCAAAATGACAGAAGCCCATGATAATAAGGAAGACACCGGCAAGAATGGTCGCCGTCATCAGCCCCTCGAGGCCGTCCCGCGCGACAATACCGGCAACAATCGTAGCAAACGCGGCCGTCGGACCGGCAATCTGGACACAGCTTCCGCCGAGCGCGGAAATCACAAAGCCCGCCACAATCGCAGTGAAAATACCAGCCTCCGGTCCCACGCCGGAAGCAAGAGCCAGTGCAATAGAAAGAGGAAGTGCAATGATCGCAACGATGATACCGGCAGTCACATCTTTGGCAAACTGCGCGCGGTCATAGGACTTCAGAGAAGTGAGTAGCATTGGTTTGAACGAATTCATTTGAAAAGCTCGCTTTCTGTATTAGATTTGTATTACTGTTAGAACAACTTTCCAAGTATAGCATAAGAGACGGGGAGCAGGAAACCCAAAAAGGAATTGTTTGTCTTTCTATACAATCATGTTATGCATGACATTGCACACAGCTTGCAGAAAAATCCGAATGGAAAATTTTTCTGCCACTTTTTTGATTTTTTCAGTGACTTTCCTCTATGATCTATGGTACACTAATCCATGCGCGTTAAAAATGAGAATAGAATATCAAATGGAGGAAATCTCAAAATATGAGCAAAAAGAAAGGCGAAGGCCTGAAATCATTCAACAGGGGATTTAACGTGCCGGATACCTACATTATCATCTTTTTTGTGGTGGTTATCGCGGCCGTCATGACTTTCCTCGTCCCGAAAGGCTATTACGAGACGGAGGATGTCACATACCTGATGAACGGGGTAGAAAAAACCCGTACCGTCATCAAAGACGGAAGTTTCCAGTATCTGACCGATGCTGCCGGAAAACCGGTCACAGAAGGCGTTGCACTGTTCAGCGGCGACGGCGGAACCGGATTTTTCAATTACATGTATAACGGAATTATCAGCAGCTCCGCTATCGAAATCATCGCATTTCTGATGGTAGTCGGCGGTGCTTTCGGCATCATGATCCGCACCGGAGCTGTTGAGGCGGGCCTGATCGGCCTGATCCGCAAGGCAAGAGGAGCCGAAAAACTGCTGATCCCGGTCCTTTTCGTCCTGTTTTCCCTCGGCGGAGCCGTGTTCGGAATGGGAGAAGAGGCCCTTCCGTTCACGATGATCCTCTGCCCGTTGTTCGTTGCTGTCGGATACGACACCGTCATTGCTGTGCTCGTTACGTACGTGGCAACACAGATCGGCTTCGGATCTTCCTGGATGAACCCGTTTTCCGTCGGAATCGCACAGGGAATCGCCGGCGTTGACGTCTTCTCCGGCGCAGGTTTCCGTATGGTAATGTGGGTGGTATTCACCGCTCTTGGCTGCGGCATGACCATGTTCTATGCAGCAAAAGTCAAAAAGACCCCGGAAATCTCCGTTGCCTACGAAAGCGACCAGTATTTCCGTGACCAGAACGAAAAAACAGGCATCGACGAGGGTCATTCCTTCGGCATCGGCCACATCTTAGTTCTGGTGACCCTGGCAGTTACCATTGTCTGGGTCATCTGGGGCGTTATGGCAAAAGGCTATTACATGGCAGAAATTGCAACCCAGTTCTTCATCATGGGAATCGTGGCCGGTGTGATCGGTGTCATTTTCCATCTGAACGACATGAAAGTGAACGACATTGCCGTTTCCTTCAAAGACGGCGCAAAAGACCTGATCGGCGCAGCACTCGTTGTTGCGATGGCACAGGGCATCATGCAGGTGCTCGGCGGTTCTGATCCGACCACACCGACCGTTATCAACACCATTATGTACGGCATCTCACAGGCCCTGGCCGGTCTCTCCGGTGCAGCCGCAGCCGTGCTGATGTACGTGTTCCAGTCGGTCTTCAATTTCTTCGTTGTATCCGGCTCCGGTCAGGCGGCGATCACCATGCCGATCATGGCACCGCTCGCGGACCTTCTCGGCGTATCACGCCAGACATCTGTCCTTGCGTTCCAGCTCGGTGATGCCTTCACAAACCTGATCGTCCCGACCTCCGGCTGCCTGATCGGCTCCCTGGCGATTGCAAAGATCGAGTGGTCGAACTGGATCAAATTCATGTGGAAATTCTTAGGGATACTGATGATTGGAGCAGTCATTACGATTCTGATTGCGGTTGCTATTGGATTTTAAGAGGAGTGAGAGAAAATGATATTATTTCAGAATATAGACGTCTATGCGCCGGAATACCTCGGAAGAAAAGACGTTCTTACGGTGTATGATAAAATTGTCAAGATCGCAGATGCCGGCACGATAACGGCAGACGGCCTGCTCTCTGGAGCGGAGACCGTAGACGGAACCGGACTTGTCCTGACACCTGGCTTTGTCGACTGCCATGTTCACGTGCTCGGCGGAGGCGGTGAGGGCGGTTTTGCCAACCGCACCCCGGAGGCAACAATGGAAGGCCTGAACAAATTCGGCGTGACAACCGTTGTCGGATGTCTCGGAACTGACGGCATTGGCCGTGACATGTGCGCGCTCGTGGCAAAAACAAAAGGTCTCCGGGAGCAGGGCATGTCCGCCTGGTGCTACACCGGCAGCTATCAGGTTCCGGTGCGCACACTGACGGATGGAATTACAAAAGATATCATGATGATCGAAGAAATCATCGGAACCGGCGAAATCGCCATCTCGGACCACCGATCCTCACAGCCGACCTTCGAAGAATTCGCACGGCTGGCAGCAGACACGCGCCTCGGCGGCGTTCTTTCCGGGAAAGCGGGAGTGATCAATGTCCACCTTGGCAACGGTGCAAGATGTATGGAGCTGATCGAACGCGTCATCAGCGAAACCGAAATCCCGGCCAGCCAGTTCCTGCCGACCCATGTCAACCGGAACGAGAAGCTGTTCCAGAAGGCAATTGAATACGCCGTAAAGGGCGGCGCAGTCGATTTCACCGGAAATGAAGAGATCGATTACTGGGAAACTGTCTGTGATGAAGTCCGCGTGTGCAAAGGAATCCGCCGCATGCTGGATGCAGGCGTTAACCCGAAACACATCACCATCTCATCCGACGGCCAGGGCAGTCTGCCGATCTTTAATGAGAAGGGAGAATTCCTGCGGATGGGCATGGGCCAGTCGAGCTGTTTGCTGAAAGAAGTAAAAGAATGCGTGGAGAAAGCGGGAATTCCGCTGGAAACCGCGATTTCGACCATTACGTCGAACCCGGCGGAAATTCTGTCACTGAAAGGAAAAGGGAAGATCCGGGAAGGGTTTGATGCGGATCTTTGCATACTGGATCAGGGATTGGAACTTCGGGAAGTGATTGCACGGGGGAAGACGGTGTATCGGAAATAGCATATTGGTAATATTGGGAAAAGGTCACAGCTTTGCGGAGCTGCGGCCTTTTTTGATGGGAATGCCTGCGGAAAGAATGTTTTACAATAGTATTTTGTAAGAAGGTACGATATAATGAACATATATCTTGCGACAGGGAAGGAGAAACTGCAGTGTCGGAAATAAAACTTTTTGAGGTCGGAACGGTTGTAAAAGAGCGCACCTCTTCCACGGTAGTATTGGAGAAACAACTGCAAACAACGATAGAGCAGAACATGGAGACATTTTTCGGCGTTCGTTTTCTGAAAAGTGAATATATGATCACATCCGGAAGAATGGACAGCATCGGAATTGATGAAAACAACAGCCCGGTAATTTTTGAGTACAAGAGAAGCACCAGTGAAAATGTAATCAATCAGGGATTATTCTACCTGGACTGGCTTCTGGATCACAAAGCGGATTTTAAACTGCTTGTGATAGAAAAATTTGGAATGGAGGTCGCCAACCAGATCGACTGGTCCGTGCCTTGCGTTATCTGCATTGCAAATGATTTCACGAGATATGATGTGCATGCAGTCAATCAGATGCAGAGAAATATCAAACTGGTGAAATACCGCAAATATGGGGAGGAGCTGCTGCTGTTTGAACATTTGAATACACCAGTGGCAAAGCCGGTACCGGAGACATCGACGATGCCGACAGCAAGTACATACACACAGAAAACGCATGTAGAGAAGCTGGCTTTGGCAAGCAGCCATTTCAAAACATTATATACAGCACTTTGCGATTATATCGAATCGCTGGGAGATGATCTCGTTGCGAACCAGCTGAAGCTGTATTTGGCTTATAAGAAAGTACAGAATATTTTCTGTATTGAGATTTATAATAAGCAGATTCTGCTGCGGATGAAACTCGATCCAGATACTGTTGAACTGGAAGAAGGGTTCACAAGAGATACCCGCGGAATCGGGCATTATGGAACTGGGGAGCTGGAAGTGTCAATCAAGACAGTGGAGGATTTCCAGAAGGCGAAGAACTTGATTGATCGAGCATATCAGGAGACGATGTAAAGTGGTCATGAGATAATGTCCCAATGAAAGACGAGTTATAAATTAGTAAATATTGGGAGCTTGTGAAAAAATTTGAATTGTGAGATAAAATAGATTACAATTTAAAGTTAGAACAGAGAGGATGAAACGGTGAAAGAAGAAATAATACAAAACATAAATCAAGGTTTGGAAGCAGCTTATATCAACGGTAATCTCGCTTCTAATCTGGAATATAAACCAAGTTTTATATCAAACAATCCAGAAGAAGGTAAAAAAGTTATTTCTTCTATTGAGGAAGAGCTGCTTCGCTGTGAACAATTCCAGATTAGTGTGGCATTTATCACAATGGGAGGAATCACGCCCCTGTTGCAGACATTAAAAGAACTCGAACGAAGGGGAATTCCGGGGAAAATCCTTACAACGAATTATTTGGATTTCAGTGAACCAAAAGCCTTAGCCAAACTGAATGAACTGAAAAATATTACCCTGAAAATGTATGATGTGGAAGCAGCAGATAATGGATTCCATACGAAAGGATATATTTTTAAGAAAGAGGAAGTCTATAGAATTATCCTTGGCAGTTCCAATATGACAAGCGCAGCACTTACCAGCAACATAGAATGGAACACAAAGATTATATCTACAGAGCAGGGCGAGGTAGCAAACGAGATCGTAGAAGAATTCAATCTGCATTGGAATTCAGAGTACGCTTTGGACTTTGAAAGCTTTTATGAAATTTATAAAGCACGATATGAGATTATCAAGCATCAACGGGAAGAAGCTAAAAAAGACAAGATTCCGTCTTTTGAAAAATATACATTAAAGCCAAATTCCATGCAGGAAGAATTCATTGTTAATCTTCGAAAAATCATTGAAAAAGGCGAGAAAAGAGCATTATTAATCTCGGCTACAGGAACCGGAAAAACGTATGCGTCAGCATTTGCAATGCGTGAATTAGGTTTTAAGAGAGTATTATTTCTTGTCCACCGGGCGCAGTTAGCCAAACAAGCCAAGAAGTCTTTTGAACGAGTGTTTAATAATTCCATTTCTATGGGCATCGTAGGAGATGGAAAACACGAATATGGCTGTGATTTTGTATTTGCTATGGTAGAGACGCTAAATAGAGATCAGCATTTGTTCCAATATGAAAAAGATGCATTTGATTGTATCATTCTCGATGAAGCACACCATAGTCCAGCGAATACCTATCAGAAAGTAATGAACTATTTTGAACCACAGTTATTTTTAGGTATGACAGCTACGCCGGATAAACTGGATGATCATATAGAAGGGCGAAATGTCTATGAACTTTTCCATCATCAAATAGCACATGAAATTCGATTACAGAAAGCAATGGAAGATCACTTGCTGTGTCCATTTCATTATTTTGGAATCAGTGATATTTCGTTGATAGATGATAAAACGTCTAAAGGAAAGAATCTTACAGAAAAAGATTTTAATCTTCTTACAAGCGAAGAACGGGTAGACCATATCATTGAGCAGGCTCAATATTATGGCTATAGTGGAGAACGCGTGAAGGGATTGATTTTTTGTAGTAGAAATAAAGAATGCGAAACATTATCGAGAATGTTCAATGAACGTGGGTATAGAACGCTTGCGCTTAACAATGAAACATCACAAAAGCTCCGAGAAACGGCATTTGAACGTTTAGCTATGAGGGAAGAGGATGCAACGGATGAATTACAGCCATTAGATTATATTTTCTCTGTAGATATTTTAAATGAGGGCATTGATATTGTCGAAGTCAATCAAGTCATTATGCTTCGGCCTACACAATCGCCCATTGTATTTATCCAACAATTGGGACGGGGGCTGCGTAAGGCGGAAGGAAAAGAATATGTAGTGATTCTGGATTTTATCGGAAATTACAATAATAATTTTATGATTCCCGTCGCTTTATCTGGGGATAATACCTACAATGCGGATGTGATTCGGAAATATGTTATTAGTGGAAATAGTACCATTCCGGGAGCATCTACCATTCATTTTGATGAAATAGCAAAAGAAAAAATTTTTCATGCGATTGATTGTATCAAACCAAGCACCTTGAAAGAATTGATGAAAGAAGGATACGTTAATCTGAAAAACCGTCTCGGAAGGCGCCCAATGCTTTTGGATTTTTACGAAAATGCGGAGATGGATCCTTTTGTAATTATTAAGGAATACAAAACTTATTATTCTTTTGCAGAACAAATGGAGAAAAAAGAGCATTTGTTTCAGTTGTCAGAACAGGAAAAGACAACATTGGAATATTTATCAAAGACAATATTAAGCGGTGTCAGACCAGATGAATTGGAGATTTTGCGATTGTTTTTAGAAAAAAATCAAATTACATATTCTGAAGTTATTGATAGCTGCAAAGAGCGATATGGTTATGAGACAACAACGCAAAAGATTGATCTTGCATGTGATGTTCTGAAAGGAAAATTTGTCACAAACAGCACGGAAAGAGAGAAGTTTTATCAGATTGATATTCTGGAAACAGATGGAGAGAATCGCTTAAAGAGAATTTTGAGTTATACAGAGCGCTTAGCACATAACGATTTTTACGATCAAATCCGAGATATTGTAGTTGTTGGTTTGGCTAGATATCAAGATAAATATGCAAAGCCATACAAAAAGGAAGTGCCATTTGTACTTTATGAAAAATACTCAAGAAGAGATGTCAGCTTGCTTATGAATGCTGGCAAAGACTTATCATCAACAATGTATGGAATGTCTCAACTGGGAGATGATGTTTTCATCTTTGTTACGTATCATAAAGCGGAAAACACAGATGAAGAAAAAGAATACGTTGATGGGAAACCAGATTATGCGGATGAATTTGTAGATAACGTGATTTTCAGATGGGATTCTCAGATTGATAAGAAATTAGATGGTGCCTATATGGATAAAGTTTTAAATACGCCGAGAAAGCATCTTTTTGTTCAAAAGACGGATGCAGAAAACAATTTTTTCTATATGGGAGAATTTGATGTCTTGGAGGCTCATGAAACGAAAAAGAAAAATAATAGAGGCGTATTAAAACCGATCTGTAAATTAAAATTTAAAATGCAAACAGCAGTAAGAGAAGATTTGTTGAGATATTTGCAGAGTGGAAAAACAATGGAGGAAAAGTAAAATGAAAACAATCAGAGTTGTTGCAGCAGTAATAAAAGCAGTAAATAAAACAGGAGAATCCATCATTTTTGCAACCCAGAGAGGTTATGGAGAATTTAAAGGTGGCTGGGAATTTCCAGGAGGAAAAATTGAAAAAGGCGAAACACCGCAGGAAGCTTTGAAAAGAGAAATTATGGAAGAGTTGGATACGGAAATAGAAGTGGGAGAACTCATTGATACAATTGAATATGATTATCCAGAATTTCATCTTTCTATGGATTGCTTTTGGTGTGAAGTTTTAAATGGACATCTTGTGTTAAAAGAACATGAAGCTGCAAAATGGTTGACGAAAGAAAAGTTAGACGAAGTAGAATGGCTGCCGGCAGATATTACATTGATAGAGAAAATTAGAAAAGAAATGTAAGAACAGAGAATTAGCATATATAATGCGAAAAAGTGCTGTTGAGAGAAAGAATGTGCGAGGATAGAAAGAAACTATGACTTTAGAGCGAACAAACCAGAAATTTACAGAGCAGAACGAAAATACGTTGCAATATTACGATGAAAATGCAGCTAAGTTTGTTGCAAGTACAAAGAGCGTTGAGTTCCGTTTTGTACAAGATAAGTTTCTTTCTTATCTTCCAGAAAGTTCTTATATTTTAGATTTTGGATGCGGTTCCGGGCGTGATAGTAAATATTTTCTGGAAAGAGGTTATCGTGTTGATGCCGTAGACGGATCCGAAGAAATCTGCAAAATTGCCAGAGAATATGTCGAAATCGAAGTAAAACAAATGTTATTTTCGGAACTTTCGTTCGTAAATAAATATGAGGGGATATGGGCGTGCTCTTCTATTCTGCATCTTCCAAAAACTGAGTTACGGGATGTGCTATACAAAATAGTGCGTGCCATAAAGCCAAATGGATATATTTATACTTCTTTCAAGTATGGAGACTATGAGGGATATCGTGAAGAACGATATTTTACCGATTTTACAGAGAATTCTTTTAAAGCATTTATAAAAAACTTTTCAGAAATAAAAATAGTAGAATACTGGATATCGAAGGATGTCCGCCCGGGTAGGAGTGAGGAAAAGTGGTTGAATTTGATACTTCAAAAATCGGATATAGTTTGAAACTGGATGGAAAATACTACAACACATTAGACATTGAAGGATTTTCACATATGCTGAAGGATCCATCCTACTGTTATAAGTTTTATTGGCTGGAAGCGATTGTTCAACTTATCGCGGAAGGTGTAAAAGAGACTACTTTTGATGCAGTTATCGATGAAATGATTTGTAACGCATGGTATTCGGTCCGTGAATTTCACATCCACCTGAGCGGAATGCCGATCGATGGACGGGTATGCGTCAGAATTAAAATCATCCAAAGAACAGCTTACCAATATGGTTCCTTACAGAGCCCTTGCAGGATTTTTTGATAAAGCAGAAGAACCAGCAGAGTGGGGAAGCGTCCGCCGGATGATGGAATATATTGAGAGAATTAATCGGCGTGTGGTGCTATTACCGTATACATTGGGAACCGGTAGTAAGCTTAAGAAAGAAATCTATTTTCAATCATCTTGGATGAAGATGATTCAGGATAACACGGTATCGATTCTCGGATGGATTCAATATGAAAAAGTCAAATGGCTACAAAACAACAATCCAGAAGTTCCAGGTCTTGTATATAAACTGGCACCGATGGATGAGAAAATGCGGAAATTGAATCATGTGCGAAAGCTATGGGAAGGCATTTTGGATCTGACGGAAGTCAGAGATGTATTTACTGGAGAAGTTGTCGCACCGAAAGCGTATGATGTAGATCACTTTATTCCATGGTCGTTTGTCATGAACGATGAACTTTGGAATTTGATGCCGATGGATTCTTCTTTGAATTCGGCGAAAAGTAATAAGCTTCCGAAATGGGATCCGTTTTTTAAAAGATTTGCGGAGAATCAGTATTTGCTGTATGGGTTTATTCATGACAGGCCGGGAATACATAAATTGTTTGAAGGGTGCTATCGGGATAATTTGCATTCTATCTGGGCTGGAAGAGAATTGTATTGCAAGGGGAATTCACGGGAGCAGTTTTATAATATTTTACAGAAGAATATGCAGCCAGTGTATGATTCAGCGAGACGGCAAGGTTATGAAGTTTGGAATAGAGGGGCGTGAATGGAAAAATCCTTAAAAGAATGGTGTATGGAACATGAGCGACAAGATATTTTGGTGCGATGGGATAAAGAGAATATAGAAGAGCTTCCTAAATTGTCGTGTGGTAGTGAAAAAAAGTAAGTTGGATTGGTGAACTTACAAAATAGTATTGAGGTGAATAAGTCATCACAGTGATATTCGTTTCTTTTAGAAATTTTGAAAAAAGGAACAAAAAAATGGAAAATTATCAAGATTTTTGGGAATATTATGGTATAATTCTTAAGGAAAGTATCAGATTCAGAGCAGACCAAAAGAGCAGTTCTGAGAAAAATCAGAACTGCTCTGAATGTGATTCTTTCCAATTGTACCAGGACGCGGACGGTTAGCCAGGATGTGTATGGGGAAAGTATTTTTTCCCTTTACCAAATGATGATAAATCAAGACGCTGTTCAGGGAATTTCATCGGAAGCCACAGAGTTTTTTGATTCCTTTTTGAAAAATGGGCATGCCTTTAAAGCCTTCTTCCGGAGGCTTTTTAAAAATGTATTCAATGAAGAAGGAGTTTTATCAGGAAGTTCCATAGGTTCTTCCTATGCTGCGCATACGATGGCAGCCACACTCCGGGCAGATACAGATATCTACCTTCCAGACTGTCTTTAGCAGTTCGGCCATGGACAAACCGGCATATCTGGCATGAAAACGCTGATGTCCCTGAAGCGTGAAGATTAATTTCAGGTTTTTCCTCCTGGCACGGTTATTCAGAAATCCATAATAGCGGATTTTTTGAAAGCCTGACGGAAGTACATGCATCAGATACCTGCGGATAAATTCGGTATGATCCAGAGTGATGATCCTGTGCGGGTCACCCGGCTTCCAGCCGCGGGCAGAAAAGGTCACTTTTTTGTGAGCGACAGACAGGATACGATGATTGGAAATGGCAACTTTATGTGTATATCTGCCAAGATACTCGATTGCGTTGCCAAATCCGTTGAAGGTCTCTTTGATATAAGGACACCAGTCTTTTTCAAAAAGGCGGCTGCGGAATTCAGCCCATTGGTAAGAGTTCCGGAGTTTTTCACAGGAAGAGGAAAACACCAGCTTCTGATTTTTATAAAGAGAATCCAGTTCTGCAAGATATTTTCCTTTGAACTTATCCCGGAGTACCTTGAGAGGAATAAAAAAAGACGTTCTGGTTTTCCATATTTTATGGTCTTTTGTCAGTCCGCCGCCGGAAATGATGCAGCGCATATGTACATGATATCCGAGTTCCTGATTCCAGGTATGAAGAACCTGAATAATCCCGGGTGTTGCGCCGAGCCACTTTTTACTGGCAGAAAGTTCAAGAAGTGTCTGGGCGCAGCATCTGTGCAGAAGGGCATAGAGAAGCCGCTGGTTGCAGTAAAGCAGAGGATTCAATTCATGAGGAAGTGTAAAGACCACATGAAAGTAAGGGGCATCGATGACTTCAGCTCTGCGCTTGTCCACCCAGATTTCTTTGTTGACGGCCTGACAGTTCGGGCAGTTACGGTTACGGCAGGAATTATAGTGGAACTCCAAATGGCCACGGTCCTGACATTGCGAAATGTTGATGCCAAGGTTACCGGATTTGCAGCTGAGGATAGCACGCGAAGCTTTCCGCTGGACATCGGACTGGTGGATGCCGGAAGCAGAGAAATCCTGATAGGAGTGTTTCCAGATGCTGCTGATTTTAAGATTCTGCATGGGAACGGCCTCCTGTCTGGTCAAAAGGACTGACAATACCAGAAAGGTGTCTGGAAGACAAATGGACATAAAGAACCGTGGAATACAGGGATTTATGTCCCATAAGAGCTTTTATGGTAAGCAGATCCGTACCGTTTTCATAAAGATGTGTGCCAAAAGCATGGCGGAAAGAATGGCAGGTCAGTCTTTCGGTCCATCCGAGCCGCCGCTCGTGTTCATGAATGTGACGGGACAGATAAAAGGTATCAATGGGTCTGGAAGGATCAAACTGTTTCGGGAAAAGCCATCCTTTTGGGTGGCCGTATTGAAACCAGTATTCCGTAAGAAGATCAAGGGCAGCAGGGGAAAGGATGGCATAACGGTCTGCTCTGGATTTATAGCAATTCCATAAATTACTGCAACTCTTGACTAAAGTGATATGCTTAAGCTAAGAGGTGATAGATATGTTACACAATGAAACCAGAAATCTTTTAATTCAAGCTTATAACAAAACACACAACGCAAAAGAAGTAGCAGAATGTTTTTCTGTTGATGTCAGTACCGTATACCGTCTGGTTGAACAAATGAAACGGGAAGGTTCTG